>JAWCRX010000071.1:0-4700 GCA_038869035.1 Candidatus Woesearchaeota archaeon
AAAATTGCATTGTTTAAAAATTCTTGTCCAAATGTCGGAGTTATAGAATCAATCTTTACAACATTCATTTTTACAGGCAGGCTTCCTGTAACCAGCACAGTTTGCAGCTTTTTCATATTTTCAAGAGAATTTATCATAGCTTGCTGCTGTGTTACACCAGCGCCACTTCCTGAAATTTGAATATCTGTTACAGCCCTTCCTTTCAAGTCAGAGCCAATGTTTAACTCATCTACTTGTTTGTCGTCTAAAAACAAAACAAGTTTTTCAGAGAGATATTGTTCTCCATTGCCACTCACAACTGGAAGATTTTTTGTTGCAGCTGCCTGTTTTTCAGCAGCTTCTGGGCTTAAAGATATCTGGAAAAAGAATCTGCAGAAATAGCCATCTTCTGCTCTTCCACATCCTGCTCTCGGATCTATCCCAGAACAATCAGCAGTCCTGCACACATAAGTTATATCGTTTCCCCCCTTGAAGACTGTTTCCTGCCCTATTTTTGCTTCAAACTTTCCTTGCTTTGCAACAACATCTTTTATTTCATCCTCCGTTATTCCTGCAATTTCAATTGAAACATACTGATTTCTGCTTAAATCAGATGCTTCTCTGACAACAACATCAGAAACTCCATAGACATTAAGTCTTTCTTTCATGTTGCTAATGACCATACTCATTTCATCATCTGTTAGTTCCCTTTCTGGCTGCAACAAAACTCTGGTTCCACCTTCCAAGTCAAATCCTTTCCTTAAATTTGAACGGGGAGCATCATAGACAACTAATCCAATATCTTCAGCCCCAATCAGTTCTTTCTTTGTTTTTTGGACAACTTTTGAAACATTAACTGTTTTGTTTAGCTCTTTGTCAAATTCTTCAATAATAATTGTTTCAGTTTCATTAAGAATATGGACAAGATACTTTGGCCTTATTGTTAATCTGTAGAGTTGTTTTGTCGTTTTTATCGTTATAACTTGTTCAGGCTCAAATTTGTTTGTCAAAGAATAATAATCCTTAACATCTTTCACTTTTTTACCATTAATCTCTAAGATAACCTCTCTGCTCATTGGAGCAACATTTGATTTAGGACTTTCAAATCCAGCAACCGCTGCAGAAGAGTTGAATTTTACTGCTCTTACTGCAACTCCTTCTGCCCACGGTTCATAACGAATCGCAACTAAAGCAAGAATTACGAAAATCAGCACAACTATGATCCTTGGATTTGTGAAAAGCTTTTTTATCTTACCCATTGTGCACCTTCATTTTGCTTTCAACATACCATCTCAGCATTCCTGCGTTAGTAAACCACGTATTTACTATGTCTAATACTAACCCTATGAAAAGAACTAACATCATCTCATAAATAATGGAAGAGTTCGTCAACATTAATCCAACAACCACAGCTGCTATTGCAGTAAAGGTCATCATCAATCCTGTTCTCATTGCCCCCAAAGTTCTTTCAAGAATGCTTCCTTCACTTCTTTTCAAAACACGAGCCGTTAACAATACATCTGTGTCTACAGAATAACCTATCATCATCAATAAAGCAGCAATTCCCGCAGTTGAAATCTTTATTCCAATAAAATTAATTGTTGCAACCGTTACAACGATATCTGCAAGTGCAGCAAAAATAACCGCTAAGCAAGGCAATGGCTCCCTAAAATAAATAAAAACAGTTATTGCCATCAACATGAATGTGAAAAATATTGCAACGAATGTCTCTTTAAAGAAACTCTCTCCTAAAGAAGAGCCTATTTGTTCCAAGCTATACTGCCCCCTTTTGACTTCAAATTCCTTTTCTACAGCAGACTGGAGCTTTTCTATCTGATCTTTTGTCAATGCATCTGCTTCTATAAGAAATCCTATTTGGTTTCCTTGTGAAGTTAACTTTCTTACAGAAACATCCAATTCAGGAACAGCAGCTCTAATTATTTGTTCAAGCTTTGGCTCAGTAAGCTGTTTCTCAGTTGGAACTGAAATAGAAACCCCTCCTTTCAGAGAAACTCCCCTATTTATGAAGTCGCCTGTTGACTGGTATTTGTAGCCAATTGAAATCGCTGCCAAAATGAATATTATTACTGGAATTATAGTAAGCAACTTGTATTTTTTATCGTAAAAATCAATCAAACTATCTTTAATTCCCATACGTCTGAAAAACCACAGTTGCTTTTTAAATGTTATGCACTAAAAAAGTGTCTGCCAAATTCCTGAATAAACTTTCCAGCCATCAAATAATGGAAGTGGTAGCATATTTAGTATGAACAAGAATTTGTTTATTTCTCTTGTTAAAATGGCTGCTCTAAGATGTTTATGACTTACTTTGTTGTTTTTTAGAGCCCACCCAGAACCAAGCCATAAAGCTAAATTTAATCCAGGCCCAGCAAAAGCAACAATTGACATTTGCAAAGGAGTTCCAATTCCAGTTATTTCAACATATCCAGGAACAAAAAATATGAAAGGAAAATTTGCTAACTTCAGCAAAATTCCAACTGCAAGCCAAGTATAGGCTGCATGAAATGTTGCAACCATGCCATAAATCAAACCAAATATTTTATGCGCTAATTCGTGAAAAATAACTGCAGGAGCTGTAACAATGATTGCAAACTTTAGTCCTTCAACATTTATCCCAAATTTGTTTCTTTGATGCAAATATCCAGGAACAAAAATATCAGAAAAAATAAATCCGACTCCAAGAGTCATAATCACAACATCAATCAATTCCCGCAAGCTAACTATTGCCATAATTTTGCTGTCATTCCTTGCTTTATATTGTTTTCTCTTACAAATCCAGAATTTACTTCAAGAGCATATTTTGTGCTTTCTTTAGAATCATAAATTGGACAAGGATCTTCCAAACAAGGCTCCATATTTTCAACATAAGAAACTACAGAAAAATTCTTGTCAAAGAAAATTATGTCTAAGGGAATTAAAGTGTTTTTCATCCAGAAGGATCTCGGCTGCTCATCTTCAAAAACAAACAACATTCCTTCATTTTCTTCAAGTTCACTTCTGAACATCAATCCTTGCTGTCTTTCTCCTTCTGTTTCTGCAATCTCTACATTTATTTTAATGCCGTTTATTTTAACAACATTATTTTTTGTGCATGAAACTAAAAAAATCAACAAAAACAACATCAAGATCTTTTTCATAGCAAATGGAATCAAAACTATTATAAAAAACCCAACTATTCTGTCAAAATGACAAGTTTAGTTGCTGTCTTAACAACAGGGAAGGGCACATGGGGACATGTTAGTGCTCTGATTAAAGCAGAAAAGTGGGACAAGATTTTTCTTATAACAAATAAATTTGGCAATGAAAAGTATAAGCCAGAAAATAATGAAGTAGTAATTGAAGTTGATACAAATTTACCAACACCAGAATTGGCTGAACAAATAAAAAAAGCTCTTCAAGGAAAAATCCATGACATAGAAGTTGCAGTTAATTTCATTTCAGGTGAAGGAAAAGAGCACATGGCATTGCTGTCAGCTCTTCTAAAGTTAGGCTTAGGAACAAGACTTGTTGTAGTGACGAAAGAAGGAGTAAAAGAATTATAGTCTTCTTTTTTTCCACTCTAAAAACATCGTTGTCAAAATAGCGACAAGAGACGCTCCAATAAACCATGCCAACAATGATTTCTGCAATTCTTCCCAGCTAAATTTGTAGACATACAAAAATATGGAAACAATTAAAACTATTACCCATGCGCTAAAATATCTTCTAAAAAAATCCCTCAATCCTGCAAGGGCATTTCCTTCTCTCTCAATTATTTGAATATCTTTATGTAAAATTCCTTTCTTTACAGCTTCATCCCATTTAGGCTTACGAGTTTGTAGCTTTATAGACTCTGTATCCTGCTTTTTTTGCAAGCGTTTCAACATTTCCAAATACCTCTTTCATCTTCTTTTCTAACATTGCTCCGCCTTTATTATGTCTAGCAACCAATTGTAATGTGCCTTTGTAGTTTAAATGCTTTATTGATTCTTCAATTATTTTGTAGCAAAGCTCTCTTCCAGCAACATAAGGGGGGTTTACAAGAATTGTATCAAATTTTTCTTCTTTTACTTGCTCAAACAAATTCCCAGAGAAAATATTAACTTGAACATTATTTTTTTCTGCATTTTGTTTTGCTAATTTGACTGCCCTTTCATTTATATCAACCATTGTTACATTTGTTTTTGGCAAACATTTCTTAATCACTATGCCAACAACTCCATATCCGCATCCTAAATCAAGGACTTTTGCATTTGTATCAACTTCAGAATAATTCACAAGTGTTTTAGTTCCTTTATCCACTTGGTTAACAGAAAAGATTCCAGATGCTGTAACAAAAGAAAATTCTTTTCCTCTCAAAATAGCTTTAATTTCCTTTGGAGAAAATTTGCTTGTCTGTCTTGCTTCATAGTAATGAGGCATTTTATTTTATTACCCCATACCAATAGTATAAGAATCTGTCAGTTGCTTTAACTAAATCTTCTCCCCGCCCTTGGACAATAATGCAATTATTGTCAAATAAAACTTTTGGTCTCTCTCCATGTTTCAAATAAATAACTGCGAGATTCTCATCATCACAAGTTACAATTGGTCTTTTCTGACAGGCAAAGGTCTCATTTATTGAACAAGAAGCTATTGGCTGTCTTCCAATTGCCTTATACAAACTTAAGCTCATTTCAGCAGCAGACAACGCTGTGTATTGATTGGCATCAAAAGGATCA
>JAWCRX010000072.1:0-4670 GCA_038869035.1 Candidatus Woesearchaeota archaeon
GCACGGTTTATTTCAACGCCGGAGCTTTTTTCTCCAGCTGCAAAGCCAGCATTATTGACTATAATCGCGCTTCTTATATAAGGATTTCCTAGGTTTAGTGTTAAAGGACTTACTTTAACTTTCAAAAGTTCTTCAATATAATGAAGTTCTCCCTTGCTTATGTAATTATGGACAATTGCGCCCATATCATTTGCAGCTCCCAAACTTCCAACTGTTTCAAGTGATGCTATTTTTCCTGGTTTTAATGGCACATTAAGAGCTTTTCTTATTTCTTTTTTTGTATCTGCGCTAAAATCAGGATTTACAAGGCAGCCTTTATTGTTGCAAAGAATGTTATTTCCTAAAGCAGTAAGCTTTGTTTTAATTACTTTGTATTTTATTTTTAATCTGTCTAATTGATGAAGTTCTTTTTCAAAAGCAAGCTCAGGAACAAGTAAGCAATTGTCATTGCCAGCTAAAAAAATACCCACCATTGAAGTTCCACAGATGTTCAGCTGATGGACAGGCACTCCAAGAATTTCAGACGTATCTTTAGCTACTTTTTTAGGAACTTCCTTTCCAAGTAAACAATATTTGTTGTTTGCAAACCCATATAAGCCAATATTTGGATTTCCATACACATTTGCTTTTATTACGTTCATATAGGGGGGATTTTTATATGATTTATAAAGGTTCACGGCGAAAAGCTTAAAAGATATAGCAGATATCTTTGAACAAAAGAGGTTAAAATGGGAATATTTTGGGATGCAATAAGAAAGCCATTTAGAACGTTTGGAAAAACTTCTTTGGTGGCTCTATTTTACATGATTCCGGTTGTTAATTTTATTACACATTTCTTTAATTCTGGCTATTTGCTTGAGGTTGCCAAAGCAGCAAAAGAACAAACTTTGCCCCAATTGCCCCAATGGAAGTTATTTGGCAGACTGTTTTTCCATGGAATAATTTATCACGTTATTTTAATTTTATATTTTCTCGTTCCAATAGCAGTTTTCATAGGATTGTTTTTAGATACTTTTTCAGCAATAAAAGATTTTGATTCATTTTGGACAACATTATCAAGCAATCCTTTACAAGCAGGGATTTCTTTAGGCACATTATTGTTATTCATCTACCTTATTCCAATTGCACTTGTTTCATATGCCCAAAATAAAAAATTTAGAGATGGATTTGATGTTGGAAAAATACTAAAAACAGCGTTTACAGGAAGGTATTTTCTTTATTTTATTGCTGCATTCCTTTTCAAATGTGGTGTTGCAATTATAGCTCTTTATTTAATGGCCCTTACAGCAATAACCCTTGTTCTTCCTTTCGTTATTTTTGGATATGCAGCATCAATAATTGGATTAACTTTATTTTCAGTCTTTGGAAATATTTGTCAAGCAAAAGTTTCAGTTATTTCTGCAAGAAAAAAGTCCTAAAACATTTCTACTTTATTTTCAAAACAAATTCCTTTCTCTAATTTTACTGGCCGCCAATCATCTTCGACGAGGGACGCATTAAGCCAATTGGCAAGCTCTTTTGGATTTCCTATTGTTGCACTTAAACCCAAAACCTGCACTTTAGGAAGCAATTTTCTCAACAAAGTAATTAAAATTTCAAGTGTTGGTCCTCTTTCAGCATCATTTAGTAAATGAATTTCATCGATTACAATTATTTTTACTTTGCTTAGCCAGGGCGTCTGATGACGAATAAGCGAATCTAATTTTTCGCTTGTGCATGTTATTATGTCGTATTTGTCTAAATATGGGTCAGCAGAATCAAGATCACCAATTGCAACTGCCATCTTTGCAACATTATTGTATTTTTTCCTAAAATCATTATGTTTCTCTGTTGCAAGCGATTTTAATGGCACAATATAGATTGCCTTTCCTTCATAATGCAATATTTTTGTAAGCATTGCTAATTCTGCAATCAAAGTTTTGCCTGATGCAGTCGGGGTGCAGACAAGTAAATTTTTGCCTTCAAGAAGCCCTGCCTTTACTGCTTTTATTTGTGCAGGCCTTAAATGTTCAACGTCATCTTTAAGAATTTCATATAACTGTTCAGGAATTTGTTTTTTAATATCAGAAAGTTTCATCCTAATTTGTCAATAAGAGTTCCTTTTGTTTTTGTTTCTTCCATATCCAATCCTTTTTCTGCAGCTTCTATTCTATGGTATTCTGACCCTTTGTAGCTTAGAGCAGGCTTAGGCTCAGGTATAGCTTCTCTAAAAAGAGAATAAGGCAACTCTCTTTCATTTATGGGTTCTATCTTCATTTAGGACAAAAATTAACTTAAAATTATAAAATTAGCGATTTTATGCCTCAATTGTGTATTCAAAATAATCATCCCATGGATTTTCGAGCTTCATCATCTCTTTGATTGTCAACTTCTCAAAGTATCTTCTAAATGGTCTCATTGAATTTCCGTGAGCAGATATAGCAACATTAACTTTTTCTTTTTTCATTTTCTTAAGCAGGTCTTTAATAAAAGACATCACTCTTTTCTCAACCATTCTGATGCTTTCGCCGCCTGGTGGAATCTTTGTATAACTTCGACGAATTACCTGTAAGTCACTTGCTCCAAGCTTTTTTATGAAATCCTGTCTTTCTTTGCCATGCAAATGGTCGACTTTGTGCCAATGCAGCATCGTCTTATAGTCATGCTCCCCTGAACTTTCTACAAACCAAGAATGTCGATGTCCTTCAAGCTTTCCATAACTTCTTTCTATCATTCTGTCATCTTTTATCACTTGTTTGCATTCTGGATGAAATTTCAACACTGGTTTTAAGGTATCTATTGATCTGGAAAGACGGGTGTGATAAGCAACATCTATTCTCTTATTTTTTAGCTTTTGAGCAATTTTTTGTGCGTCTTTTTTTCCTCTTTGAGTTAATTTAGAATTTTTCCAACCTGTAAAAATATGATTTTTGTTGTAATAAGTCTGCCCATGCCTAAAGATATAGATATGCAACTTCATCTGAACACGTCAATCGGGAAACATCTTCCCAATTTTTCCTCTATTCTCAATAGTTGATTGTATTTTGATGTTCTTTCTCCTCTACAAGGAGCTCCTGCTTTCATTGCTCCGCATCCTAAACCAACAGCAAAGTCAGCAATAAAATGATCTTCTGTCTCTCCACTTCTATGTGAAACCATAACTTTCCATCCATTTTTAAGCACAAGATTTGCTGCATTTATTGCTTCAGTTAAAGTTCCAATTTGGTTTACTTTAAGCAATAAACAATTACAACTTTTCTCCTTTAGCGCTCTTTTAATTCTTTCAATATTTGTTACAGTGAGATCATCGCCAACAATTTTCATTTTGTTACCAACTTTTTTTGTTAGTGCAGCAAAATCACTAAAAGCCTCTTCATGAAATGGATCTTCAATCGAAACGATTGGATAATCTCTTACAAGATCTTCGTAAGCAGAAGTTAATGTTTTAGCATCAAAGTAACATTCTTCTTCAAGGCAATAGCCTCTGTTTGGATAGTAAAATGAAGTAGCAGCAGCATCTATTGCAAATTTTATTTTTTTTTCATAACCAACTCTTTTTACAGCTTCAGTTAAAAGATCTAAAGCTTCTCTTACCCTCTTAATTGGAGGAGTAAAGCCCCCTTCGTCTCCAATGTTTGTAGAAAATGGGCCATACTTTTTTTTCAAAAGAATTTTAAGCTCGTGATAAACTTCGCTCCCCATTTGCAACGAATCTTTATAACAGTCAGCATGAGGCACAATCATAAATTCTTGTATGTGTAATTTATTATCAGCATGTTTTCCTCCATTTATTATGTTCATGAATGGCACAGGTACAACATATTTCTTATTTCCTGCCAAATGAGCAAGATGTTCGTGGAATTTTTTTCCAGAAGTCAATGCCCCAGCTCTTGCAACAGCCAGACTCACTCCTAAAATTGCATTTGCCCCTAATTTTGATTTGTTTTTTGTGCCATCTAACTTTATCATTGCTTGATCTATTTTTTCTTGATCTTCACAGCTCATTCCAACAATTTTTTTTGCAATTATTTTGTTAACATTAGAAACTGCCTTTTGCGTTCCTTGTCCATGAAATCTTTTCCCCCCATCTCTTAATTCAAGAGCTTCATGTTTTCCAGTAGAAGCTCCACTCGGCACCATTTCTCTCGCAGTAAAATTCCCAGCGTGAACATCAACTTCAATTGTTGGATTTCCTCTGCTGTCAAGAACTTCCCTAGCAAATATCTTTTTTATTGTGCAATCATGAGCCATGTTTCATTATCGAGAAAATTACTATTTAAATCTAACCTATGTAACTTGTTTCTCCAACTTTCAATGTCGTTGGTGGCTGCTTTGTTATTTTGCTTATTTCTTCTGTTTTCTTTAGCATTTCTTCCTGCAAATCTTTTATTTCCTTGTCAAACTTCTTCAAATTTATCTTATGGTCTATTCGTTTTGAAAGAATCTTTATCATTTCTCTTGCTCCACTTATTCCAAGGAACATTGGAAATGCATAAGTTTCAGCCAAAATGCAAACTGCAGGAATCTTCTTTCTTTCTGCAAGTGCAATAAGCAAACCAGTCATGCCTACAATAGGTCCAATTACACCATAAAGATCAGTTCTAAGATTATTTCCTTTTTTGTATTGTTCAATTAAATTTTTATTATTTCCTGTGACATATGTCTTTGGTTTTTTTGGAGCTTCTCCTAAT
>JAWCRX010000073.1:0-4618 GCA_038869035.1 Candidatus Woesearchaeota archaeon
AAAAAAATCTCACATCAACAAAACTTTATAAAGAATTAATGGAACAATACTTTTATGATGTTCCACAACATCAAAAGTTTTCTTTGCTTGTCCACCTAATAAAGGAAGAGAGGCCACAGCTTGCAATGGTTTTCTGTGGGACAAGACGCGGAGCAGACTTAGTTGGAAGAAATCTAGTAAGCAATAACATAAACGCAAAAACATTGCATGGAGGATTATCTCAAAACAAAAGAAGCAGATTCATGGATGATTTCAAGAAAGGAAATATTCATGTCCTTGTTGTAACTGATGTTGCTGCTCGTGGATTAGATGTCAAGAACGTAACTCATGTTTTCAATTATGACATTCCAAGAGATCCAAGCAATTACATCCACAGAATAGGAAGAACAGCAAGAGCTGGAGAAAAAGGAAAAGCAATTTCATTGTTGTCACATAGTGACTATGACTTTTTTAGGGCAATTGACACAGTAGAAAATGGAATCCAAAAGCTTGAGATTGGAAATTTTCCTAAGGTCCCTTTCATAAAACATGTTGAAAATAGAAGACATTTTAGCCATGACCCAAGACGTGAAAGCCATCATGAGCCGAGAGGACACTTTAGCCATGGACATAAGGGACACCAAAGCAGGAGATAGTTTTATAAATCAAACACAAATCCTACTTTTATGAACGTTCAAATTCTTGAAGAAACAAAACCAAGAATTATTTTTGAGATTGATGAGGATCATGCTTTTTGTAATGCACTGAAAGATGAATTAATACAAAATGATGATGTCAAGATTGCTTCTTACAGCAAAAGACATCCTCTTGTTGACAAACCAAGATTCATAGTTGAGACTAACTCTGGAAGTGCAAGGGACGCGGTTGTGAAGGCTGCAAAAAACTTGGCCAAGAATGCTGAAACAACAAAAGATCAAGCAAAAAAGGAGCTTAAGTAAATTAGAGGTGTTCCCTTGAAAAAGAAAAATAAGAGTGTTAAAAAATTAAAGCTATCAAAAAAATCTAGGGTTGTAAAAGTAAAAAGAATTTCTAAGCAGATAAAAAAAGCAAGCAAATTAAAATTACAGGAACAAATCAACCTTAACAAACCAAAATATTCAAAAGATCTTGTAAGATTAGCAAGAGAAACCCTTGAAAAATATTTTCAAGGAGCAAAGCCAGAGATTTCTGAAAGATTAAAAAGAAAATATGCAGATAAAGCAGGAATTTTTGTCACATTATTTCATTTTAATGAACAAAGAGGATGCATTGGATTTGCTGAGCCAATGTTTTCTATTTGGGAAGGAGTCATTAATGCTTCGTTGGGGGCTGCATTTAATGACCCAAGACAAATGCCTTTGTCTCGCGAAGAATTAGAAGAATGCAAAATTGAAGTTTCTATAATAGAAAAGCCAGTTCTTGTGAAAAGCATAGATGATATAGAAATAGGAAAACATGGATTAATTGTGCAAAAAGAACATCGAACTGGATTAGTTTTGCCAGAAGTATTTACAGAGTATCAGACAAATGCCCGCGAAGCATTAGAAATGGCTTGCAGAAACGCTGGTTTGCCTCAAGATTCTTGGAAAGAAAAGAATACAATTGTTCTCAAGTTTACAACAGAAAAAGTAAAGGAATAAAAACCTTGCTTCTTGACTTTTTACTATGGCTTTTGTAAGAAAAAAGAAAATTAAAGGAAAAGAGTATGCTTATCTTGTTGAAAATAAATGGACAGAAAAAGGAAGCAGACAAAAAGTAAAAGCGTATTTGGGAAAAGTGCTTATGTTTCCACAAGTAAAAAATCTTGAGTTAAAAGAAAGCGAAAAGAAAGATGAATTCATAAAAAATTTAGTAGAATGGGAGCTTCTAAAGCATGGCTTTGAAAAACAGGGAAATTTGTTTGTGCAAAATAATGTAAAAGTTTTGTTTGAGAACAATAAATTAAAACTAGATGATTCAGATGTTGAGCCTGCATTTGCTTTTAACGAAGGCTATCTTTGCAATTATTTTCTCGATCAACTTTTTTCTTTAAAGCTTGAGAAAAAAGACAAACAAAAGCCAAAAACTATGATGAAAGTGGCAAAACTATTTGTCAACTCTGGGATAAATATTCCACAAGAGGCATTTATAAAGTTCTACGATGCCATTTTCATGCATAAATAGCAGCAAGATTTTTAAACCAACCACCATTCTTTACCTGATTAAACTTTATAGGAGGGGTAAATAAAATGGCGAACAACGCAACAACTTTTAGCATGTCTCTAGGATACATCACATTAGTCCTGGGAGTATTGGGTTTTGTACCTGCAGTAGCAAGTATGATTACCCTTGAAGACTATGACAACTACGCACACTTGTTGTTAGGAGTAGTCTCATTGGGAATTGCATACAAAGCAGATGCAAACGCAAATGTAATGTGGGCAAAGATTGCAGGAGCAGTAGCAGTAGTATTTGGTGTCTATGGTTTTATCAGTCCAATGTCCCTTGGTGTAAGCTTCACAATGTTGGAAGATGTATTGCACCTAGCATTAGGAGTGTGGGGATTGTGGGCTGGTTTCAGCAAATAAACTAATTTCTTTTTTTCTTTTATTTTTTTCTCATTCTATGTCTTAGAAATTCAACAAATGCAGGAATTAGCGAAACAACAATTATTACCAAAGTAACCAGCATAAGATTTTGCTGGACAATAGGAATATTGCCAAATAAATAGCCTACAAAAAGAAACGTAGAAACCCACAGTATGCCTCCAATTATGTTGTAGAAAAGGAACTTCTTGTAGTCCATTTTTGCAATTCCTGCAACAAAAGGAGCAAATGTTCTTATTATTGGAAGAAATCTTGCAATAACGATTGTTTTGCCGCCATGTAATTTGTAAAATTTTCTTGTCCTTTCTAAATGCTCCTTTTTAAAGAGTTTGCTTTTCTCAAATAACTTTACCCCAAAATTAGAAGCCAACCAGAAATTAAAACCATCTCCAAGTATTCCTGCAATTGTAAAGACAAAGAATAGCACAACAATGTCCATTATCCCCGCTGCTGCAAATGTTCCTGATATGAACAAAAGCGAATCTCCGGGCAAAAAAGGAGTTATAACTAAACCTGTTTCAAGAAAAACTATAAAAAAAAGGATAAAATATACTCCTGCCCCATAATTTTGGACAAGAATAGACAGATGCTTATCAATATGAAGTGCAAAATCAATTAATTTTGTTAGTGTTTCTATCATCCAATCACTTTCTTTCCATTCATGTAAGGAACAAGAACATTTGGAACCTTAATCGTGCCATCTTTTTGTTGATAATTTTCAACAATTGCAATCAATGCTCTTCCAACTGCAACTGCTGTCGAGTTTAATGTATGAACAAAGTATTTGTTAGCTCCTTCTTTTCCACCTTTTATGTTTAATCTTCTTGCCTGATAATCAATTGCATTGCTGCATGAAGCTCCTTCCTTGTATGTTTTTGCTCTTGGACTCCAAAATTCTAAGTCATATGTTTTGGACATGACTTTTCCCATATCTGCAGAGCAAAGAGCTACAATTCTATAAGGAATTTTTAGCTCTTGAAAAATTTCCTCAACATTCTGCAACAATTCTTCATGCATTCTCCACGAATCTTCTGGTTTGCAAAAGACAACTTGCTCTATTTTTGTGAATTGATGCACTCTAAACAAGCCGCGCTCATCCACTCCATGTGAACCAATTTCTTTTCTAAAACATTGGCTAATCCCTGCCATTTTTATTGGTAGCTTTGACTCGTCAATTGTTTCATCTTTAAATCTTGCAACTAAAGGATGTTCTGATGTTGCTATCAAATAAAGGTCTTCTCCCTCTGCTTTGTACATCACATTTTCAAAATCTTCTAAAACAACTGTCCCTTCGTATGCACTTCGATTAAGCATAAATGGAGGTTCAACAAGCAAATAGCCTTTTTTTGCTAAATGTTGAATGGCAAATTGCTGAACTGCCTGACTTAATAAAGCAAAATCGCCGATCAAGTAACTAAATCCTTTACCAGCAACCTTCGCTCCTCTTTCAAAATCTGCGAGATCAAGTTCTTGAAGTAATTCGCCATGTGGCTTTAATTCAAAAGAAGGAATTTTTGGCTCTCCAAAAGCCCTTATCACTTTGTTATCTTCTGCAGATTTCCCGTCAGGTACAGATTCGTGCAAAATATTTGGAATTATCAAAAGATAATGATCGACTTTAGTCTTTAGTTCTGCAAATTTTTCTTCTTTTTCCTTGATTTCTTTAGGCAAATCCTGGACTTGCTTTAGAATTTGGGAAGTATCTTTGCCTTCTTTCTTTAGTTGAGAGACTTCTTTGCTTAATTTGTTT
This sequence comes from Candidatus Woesearchaeota archaeon, assembly GCA_038869035.1. Classification (GTDB taxonomy): domain Archaea; phylum Nanobdellota; class Nanobdellia; order Woesearchaeales; family JAWCRX01; genus JAWCRX01. Next base: position 4,315 of record JAWCRX010000073.1, read on the forward strand.
CTTAATGCTCTTAATCCTTCTACTTCTTTCAATAAATCTCTATATTCTTTGTCTTTTCTAAGCAAATCATCAAACCAAGTAAGATACTCTGCAATATTCCTTCTTGCTAAATTTTGTCTTACAAAATGTGGCTTTTCTCTTATCAGATTAATATCAAGCATGAAAAACCATCTTGACTAATGCTATTTAAATTTTCTGACTCAATCGGCTTCGGTGAAAGTCTCTTCTAAAAATTTATAGCCACCAATAGCCTAACGGCTATTGGGGTGGGAGGTTGTAGCTCCCATGAAGAAATCAAAAAAGA
>JAWCRX010000074.1:0-4594 GCA_038869035.1 Candidatus Woesearchaeota archaeon
TGCTTTACATAATTGCGATTCCCCTTACTTTTACCTACTTGATTTTTGTACAGAATATTTATTCACAATTGCCTAAGCCAGAAATAGACGCATTAACTTCTCTGTCTGAAACACAGGCAGACAAGATGTTGTTCGATATTCAGCTGATGTTTTATTTAATAGTAATCGGAGCGATTCTTTTAGTAATTGTTTACTTCCTCGCACTTTGCTTCTCTCAGGGATTAGTATTTTCAAAATTAGTAAGCAAAAAGGATTTGTCTTGGCAGTTCTTCAAAAAGTTTGCCTTGCTGAATTTGTTGCTTGTCATAGTGATCATCCCGATTTGGATAGTTTTGTCGTTTGCAATAAGAGTAAGCAACGAATACTTGGCAGCGTCAATATTTATTTTAGGGCTTTTAGTGATATTATCCATCATAACAACAATTTACTATTTTTTCACGAAGAAACAGGAACTAAATGCAATTCAGCATGCTTTTAGTTATTTGTCAACCAATATCAAGAAATTATCTTTTCATTTAATAGCTGCTCTCGTGATTTTTGGAGCAATTATGCTGTTAAATTATGGAGTTTATGCAATAGCATCACCAACTATTGTTCAGATATTTTCACTTTTGTCATGGCTTTGGTATCTGACATGGTTCACAATTTATTATGTTAAATCGATTCACGAGTGAAAGAGTAAAAATGAAAAAAAGAGGCAGAAGAGGACAAGCAACATTGTTTATCATATTGGGAATAATGATGTTGATTTTGGTATCTGTTGGAATATATTATTACAGATCAACATTAATATTCACTCCGGAAATAGTTGTTCCTCAGCAAGTCCAGCCAATACAAAGATTGGTAGAAAGCTGTCTTTATAAAAAAGCAAATGAAGTTGTTTATTTGGCTGGCCAGCAATCTGGCTATGTTGAAATCCCTGAAGATATAGCAAATAACAGAAACAGAGGATTGGAATTAATTCCTGGATCAAAGTTTATTGTTCCATATTGGCATGCAGGCGGAGTATTAAGAATTCCAAGCAAAGAAACTATTACAAATAACATGGAAAGAGCGATTGAAAAAAGAATAGAAGAATGCATTAATTTTGCACCTTTTGCAAATGAATTTAATTTTATTGAAAGAGGAGAAAAAAAAGTAAAAGTGATAATGAATGAAAACAATGTTGCTGTGCTATTAAACTTCCCTCTTGAAGTTCAGGATAAGCAAGGAAGAAAAATAACAGATCTCGAAATGTTCCAGGTAAAAGTCGACAAGAAATTTCTAAGAGCGTACGAATTGGCAAAAGAAATAATGGAAGAAGAAAATGAAAATACATTTTTGGAGGAAACAACTGTTGACTTGCTTGCTCTTGATCCAGAAGTTCCATTATCTGACTTAAGATTTGAATGTAAAAAACTATCCTGGAATAAAAATAACATAAAAGATGAATTTAGAGAAACAATAAGAGAAAATATGAGATTAATGAGAGTTAAAAATACAAAATATCCCTCTTTTATAGAGCCAGAAAGGACTTACAGGCAGTATGATGTATTGGATGTCGATCCTACGGGAGAAAATTTAGAAAGATTACAAATTCCAGCAAATATTCCCCAAGATATTTATGAATACAAACATTATTTCATTGACGCAACACCAAAAGATTACTCTGATCTTTCTGTTGCTTTTAGATATGATACAACTTGGCCAATGGAAATGGAAGTAAGACCAAGTTCTGGAAATGTTCTCAGATCAAATACGGGAAAAGGAGCAATAAGATATTTCCATTTGCTCTGTCTGAATTATTTTAAGTTTACTTATGATGTTGTTTATCCAATCATGGTTGTAATTCATGATGATGACACCGATTTCACTTTTAGGTTTGCTTTCCCTGTGCAAATAAAAAGTAATTCTCCCCAAAGAGAAAACTTTGGGTTTGAACAATTTGAAGCTCCACAATATGTAAAAGATTTTTGTGAAGATACAGAACAAAGAACAATTACAATAACTGCAGTTGACAAATATTTGCAGCAGGAAAGAAACAAAGTTTCAATAAGTTTTGAATGCGGAAACTTCTATTGTCCTTTGGGAAATACTTCTCATTATCGGGGAAAATATTTCTTGAGTGCAAGTCTTCCAAAAGGTTGCAAGCCGGGCAGAGTTATTGCAGAGAGAAGCGATTATTTACAAGGATCAAAAGATTTGAGCGGTGAAACCAACATCAAAATAGATATGGTCGCATTAAGGAACTTAGATGTTAATTTCATTCTCGAGGAATCAACCACAAAAATAAGAAAAGAGCCAGAAAGAAATCAAAGAATCTACTTGTATATGAATGAGCCAGAGCTTCAACATGAAGTATCCTTGATTTATCCTGATGAAGGAAATACAATAAGACTTGTTGAAGCAGATGCAAATTATAATGTAGAGATAGTTTTGACTGAAGGAGACATCTTGAAAGGGGGAATGTTTGGCAATCTTGAATATGAAAGGACAGATTTGGCAGACAATAAGAAAGTAGAGTTTGTTGTGCTCCAAAAAATACCTGAGCCGATAAGCGTGGAAGCGCAGGGAAGATTGCTGCAGGAGCTTAAGGAAAATATCTACAACTTACCAAAGCCAGAGCTAGAATGAATAAGAAACAAGTGATTGGACTGTGGATTGCGATTTTGATAGCAATGCTTCCTGTTACAACTGCATTGTCAGCAATAACAGACGTAAGCGTGGAAGCAGGGACAAATTACGCTGTGATAACATGGAAGACAGATGAGGAGGCAAATTCAATTGTAAATTATGGAAGAAGCCCTGCGACGCTAACTGCTGCAATAGATACAATCCCAACAAAAGAGCACAGTGTTGTGCTGGCAAATCTTGAGAAAAACACACAATACTATTACGAAGTAAAATCAGGGCATTTGATTGACAACAACAATTTTCATACATTTACAACCATTGCTCAACATGCAACTCCTCTGCCGTTAACTTTGGAAGTCCCAGAAAAGCACAACGGGGAAAGGGTGAACATAAATGGCACTACAAGGCCATTTACTGAAGTTAATCTTTTCATAAACGATATCCTCATTGCAAGGACAAACACGGGGGCATCTACAAAATATTCCTTTTTTGATATTCCTCTGAATGTTGCTGTGAAATTGCAGAAAGTGAAAGTTGAGGCAAAAGACCAGGATAACAATGTTGCACAGGCAGAGAAAACATTTTTCTTTGATGCAAGCCCACCCACAATGACGGTTGAAACAATTCCAGAATATCTAAGTGCAGCAAGTAACAGACAACTGAGAATAAGCGGAAGTGTGGATGAGGCAGTCAACTTGAGATTTGTCCTCAAGAAAAAAGCCGAGGAAGGAGAAACTACACAGGAACAAGCAGTAGCACAAGTTGCTGCTCAGGGGCCATTTGCCCAAACAGTTACTTTCGCCACAGATGGCATCTACACATTAAGAATTGAGGCAATAGATGAAGGAGGCAACTATGTTGACACTATCAGGACAATTACTGTTGATACAACTCCTCCTCAACTGATAGAGCCAGATCTCTCTCAGTATCATCCAAGCTATAACAGTGAATTCACAATTACTGGGAGGATAAGTGAGCCAGGAAAAGTTGCAGTGATTGTGAATGGAGAGCAGAGAGATGAGGTTCCAACAAGCGAAGATGGTAGTTTTGAAATTGATGTTGAGTTAAGAAGATCTCAGTTTGAAAAAAGAGAGCCAATTCAGCAGGAAGCAACATTACAAAGCGAAAGAGAAACTGGCACACAACCAAGAAGTGAATCACAAGTAAGATCTGAAAATACAGTCGAGCTTGTGTTTACTGATAGAGCAGGAAATGTCGGAAGAACTGGAGAGAGAAAAATTGATTATTTGGTTTGTGGGACTTCTGGCGACTGGGATATTGATGTAACTAATTATAATCCTCCTGTTATTCCATCAGAGTATTTTGTCCAAAACATTGCACAGTTTGCATTTACATTAAATCTGACTTATAGAGGACAAGGAAAAGAGCCTAAAGTTGATCAATTATTGCTTAACACTTTTCCTTTAAGTGTAGCTGAGAAAAGAAAAGCAGGAATAGAAAAGCTTGATGTGAGAAAAGCATACGAAGCTTCTCCAAACGATGATAAAACTGTGTGGTATGCTGTTTATGATCTTAAAGCAACAGGTGATAGAGATCAAATAGAGAAAGTTATCATGGAAATTGATACAGTAAGGCTGCCTTTGCTTGTTGAGCTTTCATACAACCATAAAATTAACGATAGAAGAGTTTCTCCACCTTCCCAAAAATATTGCGTTGATGCAAGAATTGGAGTAGATAAAAGAATAAAAGAAGAAAAATATCCAAGAGAATTTTTGAAAGATACAGTTGAGGGTTTAAATTCAACAATAATTGTGATTGACAAAATTTTGCAGCCATTAAAACAAGTTCAGTTAACAACTTTAGTTGTTTCTGCAGGCCTTGGGGCAATTTATTTAGTAAATGTTGCAACTCAAAAAGTACAGTGTGAAGTGTTTGCTGGAGCTGATGCAACAAATAAAGCAAGCGTGAGTGCGATTAATGAGATTTATGGAGACAATGATTATAATCTTCCTGACTGTGA
>JAWCRX010000075.1:0-4429 GCA_038869035.1 Candidatus Woesearchaeota archaeon
TCAAAAACTGAGATTCCTTTAGATGTTATAACTAAGGAAAGTGTTTGTTTCAGACTCGGTGATATAAAAAATGACTCTGCCCAGATAGTCTTTGTAGAGATTATGCTAAGAAAATTATTCAAATTTATACAGAACAAAATAAGACATCAAGCAGAATTATTCGTTCTCATAGATGAAGCACAAAGAATTTGTAAGGAAAAAGCTACAAAAAGCTTCATCTCCCAAATTGCATCTGAAGTTAGAAAGTATGGAATGGGACTAATAACTGTTACTCAAATGCCAACTTTGCTTGACAAATCAATAATAGCGAATTCGGCTACAAAAATAGTTTTTCACATTAGCGAGCCAGAGGAGTTTGAATATGCAATTAAATTGCTTTCTCATTCTTCTGACTGGAAAAAAAGAGAAGAAATTAGCAAAAAATTAATCAAATTAAAAGTGTTTCAATGTCTTCTTCTTTCAACCACACAGAAAAAACCATGTAAATTAAGAGTGAGGAAAATATTCAATGAAATTCCTCTTCTAAAAACAAAAGAGGATCTGAACATCAAAATTTTAAGTTTCATAAAGAAAAAAGATGGAATTTGCAATGAAAAAGAACTTTTAGATAACAAAAAAGATGTTGATTACATGATTGACAAAAAGATAATAGAGAAATTATCCTTAGTAGATTTAGATGGAAATCAAAGATTCTTTATTGGCTATTCAGAGCCAAGAAAAAGTCTTGAGCATAATGTATATGTAAAATTATTATCGGAGAAATTAACTCAAGCAAGAATAAATCACACAGTTTTAGATGGAGCTTATTCTCCAGATTTGGAGTTTGTTCATAATGATCAAAGAATAGCTGTTGAATATGAAACAGGCAAAAAGTTCTATGATGAAGATATTATCAAGATGTTAAAAAGAAGAAACGAGTTTGACAGAATAATTGTTGTTGTAAAGCCAGAAGATTACAAAAGATACTCCAAAATCTGCAAGAAAATCAAAAACTGTGAAGCCATAACTACTTTAAAATTTACTTCGCTAATCGAGAAATTAAAGAATAAAGAGAGATGACTTCAATTTTATCTGTCTTCTTGCTTACTTTAATAGAATTGCTTACAAAAACTTTCTTGAAAAGAGATTGTGCAAGAAGTTTTTGTGCATTTCTACACAAAACTGGGTGAGTTGCAACTGCATAAATGTCATTTGCACCTTTTTGCTTCAATAATTTGGCACCCAATACTGCTGTTTCTCCAGTAGCAATCATATCATCAACGATTATTACATTTTTCTCAGCAACTTTTCCTTTTATTCCAAGAATTTTTATCCTTCCATTAGTTCTTCTCTTTTCAATCACTGCAATTTTTGTTCTTAGTTTTTTCGCAAATGCTTTTGCTCTCTCAATTGCACCATTATCTGGCGCTACAACAATAGAATTTTTTATTTTCTTTAATTTTGGCAGAAAAATCTCCAAAGGAACAACATTCTTTACATTTCTTAATAACTTTAGCGCTCTTCTGCTGTGAATATCAATAATAATTTTTCTTTTAAAACTATTATTAATAATATCAGCAATTACTTTTGCTGAAAATGCTTCACCTTTTTGTGCTCTATCTTGTCTTGCATAATTAAGATACAAAATAATTGGCACAACTTTAGCTCCATTTCTCTTTAATGCATCCAAAAATAACAAAAATTCAAAAAAATTCTCCGCAGAATTAAGAGAAGCAAGCAAATAAACCTCTTTTCCTCTTACATTCTCCTTGATTTTGACATAAATCTCCCCATCAGCAAATTTTTTTACTTCTGCTTTTGCCCCTCTTAGCAAATGTTGTGCACTTCTTGTTGCAAAAATCATTTGTTTGCCTCTTTCAATAATCTTTTTGCTTCCTCATCTTCTACTTGAGGAAAATCATAGTAAAACTCTCCTACAGCCATAAAAAACTTTGGTATTGACAGACAAATAAACTCATTGCACTCTTTTTTTACTTTTGTTGCACTGTCTTCAGCAGAAACAGGCACAGCAACAACAATTTTCTTCGGATTTTTCTTCCTCACGTATCTGCATGCTGCAATCATTGTTGAGCCAGTTGCAATTCCATCATCAATTATTATCGCAACTTTGCCTTTTAGCTCAGGAATTTTCACTCCCATAATTTTATATTTCTTTTTTATCGCCTCTGTTATTTCTTTTACTTCTGTTTCAATATATTCTTTAGAAACTTCTTTTGCTTGTGACTCAAGATAATAGCTTCCATCTGGTCCAACTGCGCCAATTGCATATTCTGGTTGGCCAGGATAAGGAATCTTTTTTGTAACGACAATATTCAAAGGCAACTTTAGCTCTTTAGCCATCTCATAGCCATTTTGCAAAGCTCCTCTTGGAATAGCAAGAATTATCGCATCTTTGTTTCCAGCATATTTCTTCAGCTTCTCAGCAACTAATTTGCCTGCTTCATAGCGGTCTTTGAACATATTACAATTATCCCTCCAAATATTTTATTTTAATGTATTCAATAAATGGCTTTTCCTTCTTTTCTATTTGATATTTGTCCAAAACATCATAATATTTTTCCAGATCTTCTATAGGAATATCCACTAAAGGATATCCTTTCTTCCATAAAATCCAATTCATTAATAGTCTTGATAGTCTGTTATTCCCATCTACAAATGGCTGTATTGATATTAATTTTAAATGAATCAATGCAGCTAACTCCACAGGGTGTAGTTTTTTGCTTTCAGATTTATACCATTTAAAAAAATTATTAAGTTCTTTCTTTAGATAAGGCCATTTTGGAGGAACATAAGGAGTTCCTGCAACCTTGACATCTCTTCTAAGTTCGTCTCTTGTTTTTCCAGCAATTTCATCATCTATTCCAGACAGTAAAACCTTATGAAGTTTTTTTATGAATTTAATATCAAGTTTTCCTTTGTATTTGGTAATCATCATGAATCCTTTTTCCTGGTTTTCCAATTTTTTTACAGTTGAAAGGCTTTTGATATCCTTTGGAATAATTCCTTCTTTCAGAATAAGAGAAGTCTGTCTCATTGTAACGTGAATCCCTGCAAGTTTAGAGCTGTCATATGTGAATCTTATAATGAATTCCTTTAGATTATTTTCTCTCTCAGTTCTACTTAATTTCTTCAATTCTTTTTTATGTGATTTTTTCTTTTCTTCTATTACTTCAACATCTTCTTTTGAAAAATACTTATATTTTCCATCCATTAATTCCCTAAGAAACTCTTTTTTCAATTGTTTAAGTCTTTTTTTTAGTGGTAGTGTCTTTCCTATATATTTTGTTTTATGGACTATTTTAGAGCCTTTTCTAACTGAGTGAATAAGTATCCAATATTCGTTTCCTTTGCTTTTTATCTTGCTTTCAAATACCATTTAGGTTAGTTATTAACTACAATATATAAACATTGTGGTTATTAACTACATATTGAAGAGAATTCTATTTTCGCGATACCTTTATAAACCACTCAGAAATTCTCCTCTTTGGACGGCCATAGGGGCCTGGATCACCCGTACCCATTCGAACACGGAAGTTAAGCAGGTCTCCGTACTGATGTGTACTGCACTACGCGGGAAAGTCGGTAAGCTGTCCACCTTATATTTATCTGGGTATGAAAATAAAAAGAGGTTCTATTTGAGGTGCCAAATTTTAGCTAAAGATTATTTAAAGCAGTATATGACGCTTTTTTCATCGTTCATTTACTAATTTTGATTCCCAGCAGGAGTTAATTAGAGAAGTAAAAATATATGGCAGAGGAAGAGAAAATTACATAGGAGAATCTATTAGTACTTCTGATCCTTGGATAGATAATTCAGATATAAAATCTCATTTAATTGAAGCTGCAGTCTGCAATCCAGAAGGAAACTTACTTTTGACTTTCGTTTTAGTTATGCAGCATCCCATATAATTGCTGATTACCAGACTATTAAGTCTCATGGTTTTAAAGGGGAACTGATTATTTTTAAAGATAAAAAAATTGGAAAAAAAATTCATTGGGTATAATTGGGGAAGATCATCTGATGAATATTGTCGTTGGAAAAGGTATGCTTGTTCTGAATGTGGTTCAGAATCAAGAAGAGAAACGCCTAAGAGAGAAAGACTTTTAAGAATCAGAGAGCAAGAAAGACAAGATAAAAAATTAACAATAAAAGCAGCAGCCTAAATCTCGACAACAACACTTTTTTCCTTCTTATCTGCTCCTTTTATTTCACCTTTCTTTGCTTGTTCAAGAATTTCTTTTACTTTCTGGTAATTTTCATAAATAAAATCTCCTTTTCTTGAGTTTTCTTCTACTTCTAATTCAAGCTCTATAAGTCTTTTCTGTTGTTCTTCAAGGATTTTCTTCTTTTTTCCTATTTTTTCCTCATATTTTGATGTCCTTTCTGCTTCTGCAACTTGGTCCCGAAGCTGTTCAAGTACAATTGCAA
>JAWCRX010000076.1:0-4416 GCA_038869035.1 Candidatus Woesearchaeota archaeon
AGTGTTTCAATGAAATACGAATTTCTTGATCCTGAGCCAACTCAATATGATGAAGAGTTTGAAGAATATTTATCAAGCATTAAAACTGCTCTGTTCTTTGAAGAATGGATAAATGAAACAGATGAAGAAGCTTTGCTTGAAAAATACTCTATTCGTCCAGGAGAAATCTACAACAAATTAAACATTGCTGACTGGCTTTGCTATTCAGCAGGAGAATTAGCAAGAATGACTCAAAAGAAAGAATTGCTAAAAGAATGGATGAAACTAAGAATTCGTCTAAAATATGGTGCAAAAGAAGAGCTGCTTCCATTGTTAAAATTACAAAATATCGGTAGAATAAGGGCAAGAAAATTGTTTAACAATAAAATAAAAACAATCGAAGACATAAAAAGGGTAGATATTATCACATTAACTCAGCTTCTTGGCCCAGCAGTTGCAAAAGACATCAAACAACAAGTTGGCCTAGAAGTAAAAGAAATTAAAGAAGAGAAAAAGAAACAAAAGCAACTTGGGCAACAGACATTAGTAGAAAAACAGTAGATGTTCTTATTTTTGTTCTTATTTCACAGTTGAATACTTTCCAGCATATTTTTCTGCACATCTTTCTGAGCAGAACCATCTTACTTCGTCATCAAATTCTTCTTCAATCAGGGTTTCTTCTTCCAAAACTTTTCCACAATAAGAACATTTTCCTCCTTTGCCGCCTTTTTCTGCACCTTCCATGAAAGCATCTTCAACAGGAGTTATTGCATTGTCAGCCATCATTTCTTCTCTATCTTGATGGCTCTCAATATCTTCTTCCTCAGAAATTTCTTTTTCCTTTTCTTCTATTCCTTGCTCATCAGCAGGATATAATTCTTCGTCTTCTTCATCTTTTTCTCTGCTCATGTTATTTTTTTAGTTTTATGATTATAAAAAGCTTTCCTAGAAAGAGTGCTCTTCTTCGTAAACATCGCCGCATTTATTGCTGCAAAACCATGCAATATTTCCTTCTACTCTTCTTTCAATTGCTAAATCAGCATCAATGGCTTTGCCACATTGCGCGCATTTGCTTCTTGATGGTTTTTCACTTTCAAGAATGTGGGTTCCTGTGAATTCCTGTTCAATTAACTTTGCACTAACCTCTCCTTCTTCATCTGGCTCAAATTCCAATTCAGCTTCTGCTTCTCTTATTTTTCTTCTTTCTTCTCTTTCCTTTGCTTTTTTTGCAGTCTTGCTTATTAGAGAAGCTTTTTTTTTCCTAAGTTTTTTCGCAGAACTCTTGATTTTTTTCTTAGCAGTTTTTTTGGCTTTTTTTTTCGCCATAAATCTTAGAGGCAAGGCAGTGTTATTTAAAGTTTTTCCTTAACCGGTGCTTTCAAGTTAAGCGGGAAAAGTTTACTAAGACTCTGGATAAGAAGACTTCAAAGCCACAAACCAAGCTTTAATGAGGTTTAAAAACCCTTAACTAAGAAATCAACCACAAGCCTTATAAACCCCCTTGATGCTCTTTTTTTTACCAATGATTGATGAGGGCTAAAAGCCTGAAAGAGGTAGATTCTATTTACCTTGATCAATGGAGGGGACTATGGTAGGAACTGAATTATCGAAAGAATCTGTGGAAAAAGTTTATGAGATGATAGAAATTGCAAAAGCATCTGGCAAGATAAGAAAAGGAACAAATGAAGTAACAAAGGCACTTGAAAGAGGACAAGCAAAATTAGTTGCAATTGCAAATGATGTTTCTCCTGCAGAAATTGTAATGCATTTGCCAATTCTTGCAAAAGAAAAAAATATTGTAGCAGTTCAAGTTGGCTCAAAAGCAGAACTTGGTGCAGCTGCTAGCTTAGATGTTGGCACAACTACTGTTGCAATTATTGACGAGGGAGATGCAAAGGAACAACTAAAAAAAGTTCTTGCAAGTTTGAAAGAGTAGTGCCATGACAGAAGAAAAACCACAACAAAAAGAGACAAGGCCTGAAGAAGGCAGGCTTCAGCAACAAACCAAATCCCGACAGTTACAGCAGGAAAAGGCACAACAACAAGCACCTATGCAAAGAAGTGGAGTGCAATTTTCACAGGCAATGCCATCAAGAGTAGAGGAAATAATGGGAAGAACGGGAACAAGAGGAGAAGCAATCCAAGTGAGAGTTAAAGTTCTTGAAGGAAGAGACAAAAATAAAACATTAAGGAGAAATGTAAAAGGGCCAGTTCAAATTGGTGACATTTTAATGTTAAGAGAAACTGAAATCGAAGCTCAGCCGCTTCAAAAAGGTAGGCGATAAAATGGCTACTTGTTCATTTTGTGGATCAACATTGACACCAGGAACAGGAAAATTGCTTGTCAAAAACGATGGCAAGTTGATGTATTTTTGTAGCTCTAAATGTGAAAATAATTCGCAAAACCTTAACAGAAATCCAAGAAAAATTCGTTGGACAACTGCATCAAGGAAGGACTTAGGTAAAGAATGATGACAATAAAATCATTGATTTTGGGTTTTCAAAAAATGGGTGGAGGCGATTTTTTTGATAGAGAGAACTCTTGTACTAATTAAGCCAGATGGAGTGCAAAGATCGCTGTCTGGAAGAATTATCAGCAAATTCGAAGATGCTGGTCTGAAAATTATTGGAATGAAAATGGTCTGGGTAGACAAAAATTTTGCGAAAAAGCATTATACAGAAGACATTGAAAAAAGAAGAGGAAAACATGTTAGAGATAAATTGCTTCAATTCATAACTGAAGGGCCAATTATCGCAATTTGTTTGGAAGGAGTCAGCGCAATTGAAAACGTAAGAAAAATTGTTGGTGATACAGAGCCAAGAAAAGCTACACCAGGAACAATAAGAGGGGATTTTGCTCATGTAACTTATGATTATGCAGATCACAAAAAAGTTGCTGTAAAAAATTTAATTCATGCATCTTCAGACAAAAATGATGCAAAAAGAGAAGTTAGTTTGTGGTTCAACAAAAACGAATTGCACAGCTACAAAATACTGCACGAGATTTATACCTGCTGATTAACATGGCAAAAGAGCTAATGATTGACAAGGTAGCAAGGATTGTAAAAAACCCCGTTTACATTAGAAATATTTGCACTTCTGCCCACATTCACCACGGAAAATGTGTTGCTCCAAATTCTCGTATTATCCTGTCAGATGCCAGCGTCATTATTGCAGAAAAACTTTTTTCCAAAGCTTCAGCAATAGGAAAAAAAGTTATAGACAACGAAAACGAAATTGTCTACGATGTATCAGATCAAAACATCGGAGTTTTTTCTCTTAACAAAGAAACAGGAAAAATTGAGCACAAACAAATTAGTCATGCATGGAAGCTTGTTGGCGGAAGCATGATAAAAGTAAAGCTGAGAAACGGCGCTACAATAGCTACAACTCCTGAACACAAATTTATAGTATTAGATGGCATAAAGTTTGTTGATAGAGAAGCAGAAAAACTAAAGTTAGGCGACAGAGTTATTTGTGCAAGAAAACTTCTAAAACATTTTGTTAAAGAATTCGTTGATAAAGGTCTTTCTTGTAATATTCATGATGTATTAGAAACAGGAAATGGATTGCTTTTAAAAATTTCACAAAAAACACTGCAAAAACTAACAAGCGGAGATTTGGATTATGTTGAGGTCATTTCACTCGAGAAATCAGAAGAAGAAATTGTTTATGACTTTAGTGTGCCAGATCACAAAAATTTCGTTGCAGAAGGAATGGTTATTCACAATACTGCATTTACAGACAATTTGCTCGCTGCTGCCGGACTTATGGCGGCAAAAGCTGCTGGCGATTTAGAAATGGGGATGCAAACATGGCAGCATTCAGACGAACAAGAACGCCTAATGACAGTTGACGCGGCAAATGTTTCAATGGTTCATGAATATCAAGGCCACGAATATCTCATTAACTTAATCGATACGCCAGGACACGTTGACTTTGGTGGAAATGTTACAAGGGCAATGAGGGCTATAGACGGCACAGTTGTCTTAGTTTGTGCAGTTGAAGGCATCATGCCACAAACTGAAACAGTTTTAAAGCAGGCAATTAGAGAAAGAGTAAAGCCAGTCCTTTTTATCAACAAAGTCGATAGATTGGTAAAAGAATTGCAACTTTCTCCAGAAAAAATCCAGTCAAGATTTGTTGAATTGATAACTAAATTTAATGGCTTAATAGAGAGGATGGCAGAGCCCCAATTCAGAGAAGCATGGAAAGTAGATATTATGAATGGTTCTGTCGCATTTGGCTCTGCAAGAGAAAACTGGGCATTGTCATTTCCTTTTATGCAAAAGAAAGGAGTAAAGTTTGCAGATATTCTAAAATTATATGAGCTGGACGAAGATGCAAGAAAAAAATGGTCTCAGGAAAATGCTCCTTTATCAGAGGTGGTTCTTGATATGGTAATAAAGCATCATCCAACTCCCATAGATGCTCAAA
>JAWCRX010000077.1:0-4327 GCA_038869035.1 Candidatus Woesearchaeota archaeon
TGCCAAGGTTGTGACTCGGGTTCGAAAAGCAAACAATGCTCGAATGTCCCGGCTGGCGCATCTATTTATATTGGGGAGTGCCTTTTTTAAGCGGTAGAGAATTACCATGAGGATAAAGAATGATAAAAGAAGCACTACTATATTATTAGCATTAGTTATAGTTTGTTCTCTATCCCAAGCACAATCTAAAGAAAAATATTCCAGTATGTTTTGATCATCTCTTCTGTTCCAAAATTAATTAAATCCCGATAATCATCTTTAGGAATTTTTAGAGGATCTGCTTTATCGGCAGAATTCAAAGAAGATAAATATCTCTTTCTTGAGCTATTATGGATTATAAAAGGAGGATAATCATTTTTGATTAAAATATAGTTCATCAACATCCTGCCAGTTCTTCCATTTCCATCCATAAAAGGATGAATTTTCTCAAACTTATGATGAAAAACTATTGCAAGCACAAAGGGATGCAGTTTGTGCTTATTTTTATTGTACCATTCCAGAAGCAAGTTCATGTCAATTTTTACATATGGTGCAGGAGTTGCCTTGAAATTAGTTTTTATCACCCTCACATCTTCAGTCCTATATCCTGTTCTTTTGTCGATATTTTCTATTAGCTCTTTATGTATTGAAATTATCAAATCATGGTTTATTTCTTTTTTAGAATTTAATAGTTCAAAAAATACTTTTTCTGTATTTTGTAGATCGTATATTTCCCTAAGATTTTTATTTTTGGGGACAATTCCTTCTTGAAGCAAATTTCTTGCCTCTTTTAATTTAATTGTATTTCCTTCAATAGAAGCAGTGTTAAAGGCAAATTCTATGATGAAATTTTTTAGTATTTCTTGCTTTGTGATTTGATCTTTGTTCTTAAAAACTTTATCATAATGTAATTTGCATGCCTCTACTTCAAACAAGGATTCTCCAAGAAATTCATCTTTTTTTAGTTTTAATGTTTTTGTCCTTTCTAAGAAAATATTTGATTCTAAAAAATTATTGAGGGTTTTGTATGCCTTTCTAATTTCTTTTGAATATTTTGGCAAATTGTCTAGAGATTTTTTTACTTCTTCAATGGAAGTACCTAAATAAGCAATATCCTTTGCTATTATTCTGCTGCCTCTTCTTTCTGAAGCACGGAGATAATAATAGCTCTTATCACCTGATGATTTTTTGTAAATGTAAACCATGGCAACAGTAAGGGCAACCAATATTTAAATCTTACCCTCTACATTCATCAAACCTAATTGTAGAGGGTAAGACTATGTTTCAAATATTGCACAAATCCACACTACAGCCATATACAAAAATCACCAAGAACCAATGCAGCTTTTTTGATTTGTCGAAAGCAATTTAAACTTATTTGATAATATGATTTCATGCCTAGAGTTTTTTCAACAAAAGAATTTGACACATGAGAAAGAATTCTGTCAAGAGAATATCAAAAAGATATTGATGATATAATAAAACAACTCAAAAAGAGTAAAGACGTTGGAAGGCCTCTCGGTTATCCTTTCTTTCGTGAAAAGAAATTTGATAAATACCGTATTTACTATCTCGTTTATGAAGAGTTGGATGCAATTCTTTTAATAACAATAAGCGATAAGAAAGCTCAGCAGGAAATAATTGATAGAATTAAATCAGAATTAGACCATTATAAAGAAATAATTAGAAAAAACTTGAAAATTTAACGTTCTCTTATTCTGCCTTCAGCAGCATCTTTTAGTCCTCTTTTTATGCTATGCAATAGTTCATCCTCTGCTGCCTCTTCAAGTCTCTTGAGGTATTCATATTCTTCTTTTGGTATTGTTATGGTTTCAGTTGCCATAGGCTAAATTAGTCATAACTAATATTTAATCCTTTCCTCATCGAGCACAATTTCATCATATTTATATACAAAAAATACTTCACATAGTCATGAAGCAAGCAATAACATTGTGTGCCTTGGTAGCAGCATTAGCCAGTCCAGCATTAGCTGATGAAGTCGATTTAGCAAGAAGAAATAGAACTACTCAAATTGCACAAGCTACTTCTAGACAAGAAACAGAAAGAAGGACATTGGAAGAATACATAAGATTATACGGCCATCAAGGACTAAACGATACACAGATAGCTAACTTCTACATTCCCATGATGCAACAAAGTGTTTACGAAACCCTCAGAGGCACAAATGTAAGGGAAGTAACTCCAGAGAATTTTGATAGGATGGTTTATGGAGATACAAGGCCTAAAATTCTTTTTTCTAGTAGAGATACTGGAGATGCTATAGAATACTCAAGAGGATTGGCTCCAGTTGTTAGAGCACAAAGTATCGATTTTGGAAGAGATGTTGTTTTTCTTGTTCTGCACATAGATAAATATGAAAGAAATGGTGTATTAACTAACAGAGAACTTGGAAATTTAATAGCAAGAGAGAATATGAGGGGACAACCAAATATAATTATTTATGCGAACTTTGACTTGACAGGCAGAACAAGTGGAAATAGAATGAGACAAATCGACATTTTGTATGGAGGACCAAATGAGCCAAAGGATTTCTTGTGGTATAAAGAAAATATTCGCTGCTGGATACTTAGCAATTTTATTGAACCTCAGTCATATCAAAATAAAAAGTACGTTGGAAGATTTAACAATTCAAGAACGTTTTCTCCAATTTGGGTTGAATAGGAAGAAATCTTTTAATAGGGGTTATTAAGTATTAATCTATATGAAAAAGAGGCCAGTAATAATTCTAGTATTTTATTTAATTTTTGGCATCTTATTTAGTTATTTAGTTGCTGCACCGAATTTTGGAACTGAAGGAGGTGCAGGTTCAAATCCAGGAGTTGTACCACTAAAATATAAAGGAGTTGAAGAACTAGAATATTATGCTGGTGAAGGAACGATGAGAGAAGTCTTTCGACAAGCTTGGCGATCTGCAAATCCTACTGACCGATCAGAATGGTTTAAAAAAAATTGGAAACTTTTCAAAGAGTTAGACATGGATCCAGAGGAATTAGGTGAATTGGATCAATATGACATCGAAGCTATCAAAGCCTACATGAGGGAAATGGGGTTTAGTGTGCAGGATATTGAGGGCATCCTTTCCGGTGCAGGCATCTATACAGTGAATGGCAGGCCAACTTTGCAGCTTAAAGATGGGACACAAATTGATTTAAAATCTGACACGGTAATAAGGATTGGCTTTGGTGGAGAGGGAAATCTACAGTTATTTGAGGACGATCAAGGGAATCTTCTTATTCAGCCAGAAGGATTGATTTATACTAAAGATAGGTTTAGTGGGAAATATCGGGTTTAAGAAGACAATTTTAACATAAAATTTATTTGACTGTTCTGCAAAATATGTAAACATAGACAAGGAAAGCTATGAAGCAAGTTTTGCCAGTTTATAGTTAAAAAATCGCCACTTTTATATACGATAAATGACTTACTAAGCTCATGGCAAAAGGTTTGGAATTGTTATTGGCTGGAGCTTTAGTAGCTTCTCCATCGGCTTGTAGTCCGACAGAAGCACAAACTACTTCTCAGTTAAATAGAATGGAAACAAGAGCGAGAGCTCCTCCAACAAATGCAAGAAACTCTGGCGAAACAAGACCTGTTTTAGATTTTACATCTGATACTTACTTAAGACGCAGAGCAGACCCAAGATATTCTTTTGTTCCAGATACATTTTTAGCCTACTCAAACTGGCAAATGTTGACTGCCGACAGAATTGAAGCAAACGCATTTTTAATGAGAGCTCCATCAAATACCATCGTGATATTTTCAAATTACAATTTCCTACAAAAAATAAGAGAAAGAAGAATGGCAACAGACTGGACAGGAATAAACGAAATAATGGAAATGTACAATGACACGAATGACACTCGCGGATTACGTGGTCAAATCAGTCTTTTCACTGTGGACAATAGACCATATGCAACAGTTACTTACAGATTGGACAGAAACAATGTTGTTGCTGGGATTATGTCGTTGACAGAAAATCAAACAAGACATTATCGCGATTTGCTAAGACAAAGACAATAGATTTATATTGGATTTTATTGTTTTATATCTATGATGAAAAAGAGGCCAATCTATTTTATATTGACTTTTGTTCTTGTTACTTTGTTTTCCATCGATGTTTTTGCGATTTTAATTATTGACGATAACGGCATGCAGGTCAATAAACCTGTGAATGAGCTAACGCCTACAGAAGTAAGTAATAACTGGAATCAGATTAAGGATAATCCCGAAGCATTGAACGAATTAACTCCTCAGCAACTTTCTTCTGTTTCAAATGAGCAATTGAAAAACATATTGCATCAACTTAATCCGTCTACACTTAAAGAAT
>JAWCRX010000078.1:0-4283 GCA_038869035.1 Candidatus Woesearchaeota archaeon
TATACCAATCGCTTCTTAATTGTAAATCATCATTAAACGCTTTCATAGTTTTATAATGAAAAGTATATCTTGAATCTTTATTTTTAGACGCCCAGATTAAAGTTTCATGGGCATTATTAAATCTTGTCCCTTTGAAATTTGGCATTGGATTAGTTTTAATCCATAAAACATCATTCAAAATCCAGAAACCAACATCTTGCATAACTTTTCCAATTCTAAAAATATTATGATACGAACCGATAACCCAAATTGTTCCATTTTCTTTTAAAACTCTTCTACATTCTTTAAGCCAATCATAACTAAATTTATCATATTCTTCAAAACTTCCAAATTTATCCCATTCATCATTCACGGCATCTACTTTTGTTTGGTTGGGTCTCCAAAGTTCTCCCTGAAGCTGTAAATTATAAGGAGGGTCTGCAAATATCAAATCTACTGAACAATCAGGTAATTTCTTTAAAACTTCTATACAATCCCCTTTTATGATTTTGTTTAAATATTCGTTTATCATACTCTCTTTAAACTATAAATCAGCTTGTATTTAAAATGTTTGTTTTCTAAAATCATGTAAATAATAATATCAGAAAAATTTGGGAGAGCAAAGCGAACCTCTTAACCTATGTTAGACTTTGTTTGCGAAGCATTTCCTTGTCGTTTCGTTTTAGTCGGTTAAGAGAAGTTTTTCTGCCTCGCTGAAAGTGGGACAACATGTCCGTAGGACTAGCGCGCTTCCGTCTGGGTGGGAGTGGTAATAAGCAGGTTCTCAAATTGCGTTGAACATATGCGATTAAGAGAAGTTTTCGCTTGCGAAAATTTGGGGAAAATTCGCAGGATTTTCCCTCTTAATCGCTGTTATCAGCCCCGAGCGAAGCGTGGGCAGGAGTTTATAACAAACCAAAAATTAAACCAACAATAGTTGAATAAATAATTACTAAAGAAACATAAACTAATGTTTTCTTTGTTCCTAAAATTCTTCTAATAACTAAGATATTTGGCAAACTTAAACTAGGTCCTGCAAGAAGCAAAGCCAGAGCAGGACCAGAACCCATTCCTTTAGCAATCAATGCCTGAACTATTGAATTTCAGTTAAAGTTGAAAAGTACATAAATGCCCCAAATATTGAAGCTATTAAATTGCCAGTTATTGTATTTTGTCCAAGAAATCTTTCAATGATTGTTTGAGGAAGTAAAGGCATTATAAATCCTGCAATAAATACTCCTATAAACAACAAAGGCAATATCATCTTTGAAAAACTCCAAGTTTCTTTAAGCCATTCGTCAGTTGTTTCTTTATGAAATTTAAAAATGACAAGCAAGATAGTAGCAATAGCAAAAGAAAACATCAATAGATATCTTACCATATTATTAATTTGCAACCCATTAACAATTAAAATAGCAATCATTAGTCCAAATAATATGAAAAGAATCTTCTTAGAAATTCGAGTGTCTTTACTTTGCTGCATGAATAATTTTCCTTGCTCTACTTTTTCCCTAAATATAAAAGCCATTGTTAAACCAACAATTATAGATAATGAAATTGCTGCTATTATTCTCGCAATCCCAATTTTAAATCCTAGTACCGAAACAGTTAAAAAAATTGCAGCAATGTTTATTGCGGGCCCAGCAAATAAGAAAGTTATTGCAGGTCCAAGCCCAGCCCCCCGTTTTCTTATTCCCGCAAATAAAGGTAAAATTGTGCAAGAGCATACAGCCAAAATTGCTCCTGAAACAGAAGCTATTGAATATGAAATTATTTTTTTAGATTTGTGTCCAAGATATTTTAAGACAACATCTTTTTTAACAAAGACTGAAATCGCTCCAGCAATAAATAAAGCAGGAACTAAACAAGTCAAAACATGCTTTTGAGCATAATCATGCAATAAATCAAATGCAGATAAAATAGAATTTCTAAACCAGTCTGCATTAGAGGGAACAAAATATAAAATCCCAAATACTAAAAATATCCAAAACATCATATACCATTCTTTTCTCTCCATTTTATTTAGAACTCTTTTTGATTATTTCAAGAAGTTTTTCCTCACTTTGAGGCATTCCAACATTAGCAACTTTTCCATCAATAACTAAAGCAGGACTTCCCATCACTCCAAGTTCAATTAATTCATTAATATCTTTAGAATATTCGACATCTGCTTTAATCTTCCCTTCATCTTTAAGTTTCACAACCCATTGATAAAGTTTTGTGCATGTTGGACATCCAGAGCCAATAACTTTAATTTTCATGAGCAACAACCCCCATTTGAAGTTAATTCACATTTTCTTAACTCTAACTCTTTTTTTACTCTGGGTAAAATATTATTCTTTTTGACTATTTCTTGAGCTTTTTCTCTTGTTTTATCATTTTCTGCAAAACTAATCGCTTTTGCAGGGCTATCAACAAACACTAATGTTTTTGATTGCTTAATGTAGCCTAAGTTATTAGGAACACTTTCTTGTAATGGGAAAGGCAATGCTCCATAAAGATTAATAACAACATGAGCCAAATCGCCTAATGTCTTGAAAGCTGACTTTTCAAATTGCTCTTTCTGATAATCGCCAATAGATTGATACAAGAAAGGCTTTGCTTCCAAATCAATAAGCCTTTTCCTCATAATCATACAAGCTGGCTTTCCAATATCAGACATAATCCATCTTCTTCCAAGCTTTTCGGCAACTGCTCCTGTTGTTCCACTTCCAGCAAAGAAGTCTGCGACGATGCCGTTTTCGGTGCAAGATGCAAGAATTATTCTCTTTAGAAGTTCTTCTGGCTTTTGAGTTCCATATCCAACATTTTCTTTTTCGTTACCTTCTAAATTAAAAAATTCTTTCTCATTCCATACATCAGTTGGAATTTTCATTCGTTCTTTAACCTTTTCTAAATTTTTTTCTCTTGCACCAGCATAATTAAGTCTTACTAATGTTCCTTCTGCATATTCAACACCTATTTCTTTTTCAGAAAAGTAATTATTTTCTTTGGCTTTTGAATAAAATAAAATATTTTCGTGTTTTCTTCCAAATCCATTTTTTGGCCTACTTCCGGGTTTCAATCCTCTTATTATCTCATTTACAAAATTCTCTTTCCCAAATATCTCATCCATTATGACTTTAACATAATGTCCAACGCGCCAATCAATATGAACATAAATACTTCCTTGCTCTGAAAGTAATTCTCTCATTAAGATTAATCTTGGAACAATCATTTGCAAATAAGAAACTGTGCCGTTTTTCCAAGTGTCTGCATAAGCAAATTGCTCTATTACTGTTGGCTTTTGTTCAATATCTGTGCTTGGAAGATGTATTTTTGTTCTGTAATCTGCCTTGCTGTCAAAAGGCGGGTCAATATAGATTAAATCAATTTTTCCTCGCATTGAAGGCATGCCTGTTGCAGGGTCTCCTGCCAATAAAGCCTGCATAGCTAAAAGATTATCTCCGTAAATCATTCTGTTAAGCCAATCTTTTTTAGTAAGCTCTTTAACTGATTGTCCTGTAAATAAAGACAAACCACCTTTTGCTTTTGTAGGCAAAACTAATTCATTAGTCTGCAAAGTAATTCTGTTTTTAGAAGAAAGACTATCAAGTATTTTTTGTGCTTCTTTTTTCCCTTGAGCAACAATTTTTGGAAGTTGTTCAATTAATGAATCTGGCATATCCCCCCAAATAATTAAGTATAGTATATAACATTTATTAACATTCTGGTTTTTAAACTGTTTATTTTCATAATAGATTAACAGAACCGGTTTAATCAAAATATAAAGTTGATGATTGTTAGAATCAGTTTATGAATATGATTGGTATTTGATTATTTCATATCATCTTAAAGAATCTGAAATGATTATAATAAAAGTTTATTTGCCAAAAGGTATTCTATTCTAAACAAATAACAATAATCAACAAGGAGTAGGATTATATATAGTCTCGCTAAAGATCAATGTATTGATTAACTTTAAAAACCATTTTTCTTTCAATAATTAATGACAAAAGGACTTTATCATTACTTAAAAGAAGCATGGAAAAATCCCGATATAAAAACATTAAGAAACAGGTTGATTGAATGGAGATCTTCTAATGTTGTTACAAGAGTCGAGAAACCATTAAGGCTTGATAGGGCAAGAGCTCTTGGATACAAGGATAAAAAAGGGTTTATAGTTGTCCGTGTTAGGGTTCTAAGGGGGGGACACAAAAGATCAAGACCAAATAAAAGGAGAAGAAGCAAAAGACTCCACACAAGAAAAAATCTCCACATGAGCTATCAATGGATCGCAGAACAAAGGGCGGCAAAAAAATATA
>JAWCRX010000079.1:0-4206 GCA_038869035.1 Candidatus Woesearchaeota archaeon
TGGCTTTTTATTGTAATCATTTATTGCAACTAATTTGATTTTTTTCTGCTCGAGCTCTTTGAGAAAACGAATTGCTCTGACTCCCGAACCAGCAAGAGGATCAGCAATCTGCATTTGTTTTTTGTCAATTGATTGTAAAAGAAGCACTGCAACATCACGGTTTAATTTCATTACTGGATTATAGAATACAGAAAGCTTCTTAGAAATTTTATCTTGCTGCGACAGCATAAGATTTGCACTGCCTTCTTGAATAATTTGTTCTTTCTGGCTCCAATGCACTTGCTGCAATCGCATGACTTACAAGAAGATGGTCTAGGCTTTTAACTTTTCCCCCTTTAATGCTTTGTCCCAAATCTTAAGATTTTTAATGCCAATAGCCATTGATAACCTTTTTATAACAACTCAACTCTTCTCTAGTTATGGCAGAATTAAGAAGTGTTATTTGCTCTGTATTGGGTCATGTCGATCATGGAAAAACATCTTTGTTAGATCGAATTAGAAATACAACTATTGCAAACACAGAGCCAGGATTGATTACACAAGCAATTGGAGTTTCAATTGCACCAATAGAAACTATAAAAAAAGTTTGTGGCTCGCTTCTTGGAGCGATAAAAAAGTTGACAATTCCTGGATTATTGTTTATTGACACTCCTGGACATGCTGCATTTTCTTCTCTTAGAAAAAGAGGAGGAGCATTAGCAGATATTGCTGTGCTTGTAGTTGACATAAATGAAGGATTTAAGCCACAGACAATTGAATCAATAGAAATTTTGAAGCAGGCAAAGACTCCTTTTATTGTTGCAGCAAATAAAATTGACTTGTTAAATGGATGGAGATCAAATCCAAAAGAATCATTGTTAAAAAACATCGAAGGACAAAATCCAGATGCAACAGGAGCAATTGAAACCCAGCTTTACAGATTAGTTGCAAGATTTAACGATCTTGGTTTTAATGCAGACAGGTTTGATCGTGTGGAGGATTACACAAAACAAATTGCAATTGTGCCAGTATCTGCAAAAACTGGAGAGGGAATTCCTGAATTGCTTATGGTTTTAGTTGGATTAGCACAAAAATATCTTGAGGAACAATTGAAAGTGCATGTTGAAGGAGCAGCAAAAGGAAGTATTTTGGAAGTAAAAGAGACAAAAGGATTTGGAGTTACAGTTGACGCTGTTATTTATGATGGCACTTTGAAGAAAGGCAATACAATCGTGATTGGAGGATTAGAAAAGCCAATCGTTACAAAAGTAAAAGCACTTTTGCAGCCAGAGCCCCTTTCAGAAATGCGAGATAAAAAAGCAAAATTCAAACAGGTTGACAAAGCAGTTGCAGCAACTGGGGTAAAAATTTCTGCTCCTGAATTGGAAGGGGCGCTTGCTGGGATGCCTTTAGTTGTTTGTGAGGATAATTTAGAAGAATGCAAGCAGGAAGTACAGTCACAAATTGAGGAAGTTACTTTTGAAACAGACAAAATTGGAGTAATTGTAAAAGCAGATACACTTGGAAGCTTGGAAGCAATGATTAAATTATTGCATGACAAAGGGATTCAGATAAAAAGAGCTTCTCTTGGCAACATTACAAAAAAAGATTTGATGGATGCAGAAACAAATAAGGAAGAGGATGAGTTACAAGCAGTAATTCTTGCTTTTAATGTTGAGGAAATGCCTGAAATAAAAGATCAGCAAACGATTAAGATAATAAAAAACAAAATCATCTACAAAATAATAGAGGATTATGAGCTCTGGCTGCAGGAAGAACAGAAAAAAAGGCAAGATGTGCTTTATGGTGTGACAAGACCCTGTAAAGTGCAGCTGATGAAAGGATATGTTTTTAGGCAAAAATCGCCGGCTGTTGTTGGAACAGAAATTCTTGGAGGAATTTTAAAGCCAGGAATGAAAGTAATGAATGAAAAAGGAAAAGAAATTGGTGTTGTAAGGCAAATCCAGCATGAACAAGAAAATATTCCAGAAGCAAAATATGGACAACAAGTTGCTGTCTCATATGAGGGGCCAACAGTTGGCAGGCAAATAAAAGAAGGCGATATACTTTACTCAATAATAATTGAATCAGAATTTAGAAAAATGAAAGATCATAAAGAAAATTTAACACCAAAAGAAATAGAGCTTCTAAAGGAAATCGCACAAATAATGCGAAAGACAAATCCTGCATGGGGAATATGAAATACAACAAAGAGTTCTGAATTTGTATCTTTCTGCTTTATCTAATAATATGGTAGGTGAAGAATCGCTATGGATAATCAAACAACATCGAAGAATCTCTTACGTATTTAACGAAGAAAGAAACATGATACCATTTTGTGCCGTCTTTTGCAAATCTTGGATAGACTTTACCTCTTTCTTCTAAATCGGCTAACTTAAAGCCATAATCTTTTCCTAGAGCAGCTACTTCATGAGGAGCGAGCATGAACTTTGCTCCATATTCGCCGAAATTTTCTACTCTCAATTGATTGAACTCCTTGTCTTGGTAGAGAGAAGTTATTTCTGGGCCAATTCTTTCTATTCTTGTTCTCTTTAATCTTTCAGGATCAACTGGAGCTAAAGCTGCAATTAGCAGTTCAAGAAATCCGCGTTTAACAGCAATGACTCGTGACATTTAAGCAAATTTTTTTCAGAATATAAATTAGTTGTGGTTTTTTATTATATAAATTCGTCGAGTGGTAGAAGCGGGACCAAATATAATTTTTCGCCTTTTTTTATAACCCATGGTGGAATTTTATATAAATAGTCTGAAAAGTTTAATCCATGGGCAGCAAATAAACTAGCTACTTCTTTTTCACCCAATATAAAAGGCCTTTCTATTTCCGGAAGTTCATTTCTTGCTGAAGAATATTCTTCTTCAGTTTGATAATCTGCTGCATATGCTTTTGCAACTCTTAAATTAATTCCATTGAGATTTATTCCTTTTTTCAAGAAATGATATTTTTCGCTTGCTGCAAGAATTTCCAATCCATTGTAAATAGCATTACCGTTTCTGTAAAAAGGAGAAATTTGCGATATATCTGTTTCTAAATATTCTGCAAGAGCATGAGCTTCTGGATCGTATAGAATATATGTCCATTCGCCTGGAAAATCTCTTTTCTTTTCTTCATCAAGCTCAGGAGTTCTAAAATTTTCGAGAAAGTTTGCATCTCTTTTATTAATTGCGACAGGAAGTTTGCTTACCATAAAACATTCATTATTTTTTATTATATATTATTTACGGATTTTGAAACTCTAAAAAAAGAAAAAGAAAAAAGGCTTATTGTGAAGCCAAAGCATAAATCAATCTTAGTGCAACTATTACTGTTGCAGGCGTAACAAATGCATTAAGCGAGTTCAATACATTCTGAGCTACTGGCAATGCTGCCAATGCTGATCCGCTTAAGCTGCTCACGATGACCAATGCTACTGCTGCAAATAAGTAGCTTGTGCTTTCGTGTGCTGTTACATTTAGCAATCCTACAATCAAACCTAGAACAACTAATACAGTTGTAATTGTCTGATTAAGACTGCCATATCCAAAGCCTACAACAACGGCGATTAAGACACCGATGATAAAGGCCCAGCTTCCTACTCTTTCAAGTGCACTTACTTTTTTTGCCATTTTTAACCACCTCTCACGGTTTTAAGGGTAAATTGCCACCCTAATCTAAGAAAAAGTGTTGTTTTATCTTATATAAAGGTTTCGTTCATCTCGGCTTCGGTGAAAAAGTCCAGAGAAAATAGCTTTAAAATTATGTAAAATAATCCGCGCAGCAACTTCAGAGTGCTGCGCATTAAATTTAAAGCTTCTTACATAATCTTAAAGCTATTTTCAAGCCAGAATTGTTCCACTCAGAACAATTTCTTTGCCAATATTGGCAAAAATCAAATAATCTCTCATTTCTTTTCTGTATTTTCCGCGACGACAATTCTTTCTTGCGGGGATGATACTGTAAACTCCTCTATCTCTAAAAGATGCATGAACATAATTTGCATCATAGCCTTTGTCTAAACAATTTATTTCTGCCCAAGTTAGAGAATTATTCAATAAATAATTAACATCTTTTGGGTCTCCAACCCATTTAGATCTCAATCTAAATGATAAAATTTTGTTTCCTGTTGTGTACATACTCAACTTAAGAGGTCTTTTTATTGGTTCATCCCTGTCAATTCTTTTTATAAAATGCGAACTTGCATTTGTTCTGCTCAAACCGGTGCTATCCAT
>JAWCRX010000080.1:0-4142 GCA_038869035.1 Candidatus Woesearchaeota archaeon
TCAATAAACTTGTGCATTCGTTCCACAAATTCATTTGCTTCTCTTGTCAATCTGTCAAAATCTCTTCCATCGATGCTCTGGATTTCTCTATGAACAATTTTTTTAGAAATGTCATAGAATTTTCTCATTGTTAGTGCGTATTTATGTTCTATATATCCAGGTTTTACTAATTTTTTCTCAAGCATTTCTGCAGCATGTTCAGGAGATGGAGGGATTTCGTGAATTCTCATTAATGCAGCATGGGTGGCGTCAATAACTGCCCAATAAAGATCAAGAGTTGCCTGAAGCATATGCCATTTTGCGTTTACCAAAGTTCTTGGTGCCCTTCCAAAATAGCTCCATACAGCTTCGTCTGTTGCTCTTATTCTTCCTCTTCTTAGCAATTCTTGCAATGGTTCAAAGAATCCAGTGTCATACAAGGAAGCACCATCTCTTAATATGTTTATTGCGACAGGGTCACCAGCTCGTACATATTCCCAAAATGAAGTAAATGTCATGCTTGTTACGTGAAGTTTGAAAGAAATATCTGCAATTGCTCTTTCAACTATTAATTTGTAAGCTTCAATGAGGTCATCTGTCAGTACAAATGCAAGGTCGTCAACAATTACTAAAACATCTATGTCTGATTTGGCCGTTGAAGTATGTTTTATTGTTGAACCAAAAACAACAACTGCTTTGAGAAAATCTCCAAATTCAGTTTTTAATTTTTCAGCGAAAAGTTTTGTTATCCTGACATCTTCTGTTGGATAGCGGTGAATATTTTCGCTCTTTCTTTTTTTTATCTGAAACTGCATTTAAACCCCTCTTTTTTAGAATAATGGGTGGCAAACCTATTTAAATAGGTTTCTATATAGCATTTTCAATGGCTGAGAAAAATAAGAAGAAAACAGAACAGGAAGTTATTGAAAAAGCAAAAAAAGGATTTAAAATAAGCGCTATTCTAATTCCAATTGTAGTTGCTTTGGCATTCTTAATTCTCCTTTTTTTAGGAATACAAATAAATTTTATTTTAAATGACGAACTAAATATTGCTTTAGAACCAAGAGACTCAAGCTTTTTTACAAGAAAAGAAGCTATTAATGTTAATTTCACAATAAAAAATAACAATTATTTTCTCTGCAAAAGCGAATGTGAATATTATTTGACTGATTTAAGAGATAATAAAGAAATTTCATCTGAAAAATTTGAAATTGATCATGCAGAGACAAAGACAAAACAATTCAAGCTTTCTCCCCCAAAAAGAGGAAGTGGACAAGCAATCTACAGTTTTCAACTAAAATGTAAAAACATAAAGACATTTCTTTGCAGAACAGATTCTCAACCAAGATACAAAACATCTATTATTTCTATAAACTACGATTTAAGTGAAGAAGAAGCCACATTAAAAAGCATCTTAGAATCAAAAACAGAAAATTGGCTAAACGAAATGAAAAATTCACTGCAAATTTTAGAGCAAAACAAAATAATTATAGAAAGACTGCAAAATAAAAAAGAATTGCTCGAAAAAAACAGTTTGCTCGAAAAAGCGCTTGACAAAGCAATAAAAGAAAAAAATGAGTTGCTTCTTTTATGGAGAACTGAAGACTATTTTGAGCTGAACAAAAGGTTTTCTGATGAAAAAATAAATGATGTTAAAAAAATAAAAGATGATTTGCTTGTTTTGCAGAATGAATCAGTTATAAGAATCTTAGAAATAAACACCCAAGCACAATTGTTTATTGATTTGCTAAACGAGAGTGCAAAAATTTCAAATACAGCTAACTTTTATCAGCAGGAAGCAAACAAAAACAATTCAGAAAGACTGGAAAAGCTTGACTCTGCTGCCAAAAAGGTCTATGATGGCTTCTTGGCGTTGGAAAAAGGGCAAATAGCTTCTAATGTCAGTGAAAATATTGATGCAATAAAATTGATTGTAAGAGAGTTTGAAGCAATAATAGGGGACGGGTTTACTCTTTTAGTTTCAGGACAAAGCAAATTAGAACAAAAACAAAATATCTCTATAAATAAATCGGCAGTTTTTAGCTGCAATGATCTGAAAAATATTACAATTGAGATTGACAACTACAATTATTTGGCAGCGTCAATGAATTCAACTGATTTAATTAACAACAGCATTAACAAGGAGTTTTTAATTGAAAATTGTAAAAGCAATGAAACTATAATTTTAGAAGCTCCTGATGGAATAAACTCGCTGCTTTCTGTTAATGTTTCAGAAATAAAGATGATCATTACAGAAATTCCTGCCGTTGAAATTAATTTGACAACTGAACTTGATCCTAATCCGCCAATATGTTGCTTATTTGGCGAGTGTAAATCTTGTTGTGAAAATGAATGTGAAAATAAAGAAGAAATGTTTCCAGTTTTATTTATTCATGGGCACGCCTTTAACGAAGCAAACACTCCAGAATTTTCAATGAATGCTTTTACAAAAATTCAAAGAAAGATGCAAGATGACGGCTTCATTAACGCAGGAGAGTTGGATGTTACATTGGATCCTGAAGAAGTACCTTATGGAGAGTGGGGAAGAAGTGGAAGGCCTGTTACAGGAAGGGCAAGCTATTATTATATAAGAAGCTATGATCTTGGAGTTTATACTTTAGTTGCACAAAAATCTGAAAGAATAGAAAATTATGCATTGAGATTAAAGGAAATAATTGACCTTTTAAAACACAGAACAGGCACAAATAAAGTAAATATCGTTGCTCATTCTATGGGCGGCTTAGTCGCAAGAGAGTATCTTAGCTTATTTGGCGGCAACGATGTGAACAAAATTATTCTCATAAATACTCCAAATCACGGAATTAGCGAAAATGCAGCAAAGAAATGCAAGCTATTTGGCTCAATAAAAGAATGCGAAGACATGACTCAGGGAAGTGTTTTCTTGAAAAGATTAAATGCAAAAAAGTTGCCTGATGTTAAATTATACGTGATAAGAAGCATTGGCTGTAAAATGGAAGGCAACAAGGAAGGTGATGGAGTTGTTATTGGAGAAAATGCATATTTAGAGGAGGCAAATAATCATGTTATCGAAGGAAAATGCACAGATGCATTTAATTCAAATTTGCACACAAATGTTTTGGATATTGATCTTTATCCAAAGACTTATGAAATAATAAAGGAAATTCTGATCAACTAATCCCGAAAGAGACACTTACTTGTGCACTTACTGTAACATCATTTGGCTGAATTTCTGTAGGCATTGCATCTGTTGTTGCTTTTGCGTATTCAACCCTACCATAATACCTGGGTGAATAGTAGACGTTTGACTCAGAAACAAACTCTGCCTTCCCAAGAGAGATGTCAAGTGATTTTGCAATTGTATTCGCCTTCTCTCTTGCATTTTCAATGGCTTTTTTCAAAGCTTCTTCATTTGATGTTTTCTTTTTTTCTTCCGAAAGCGTAAATTGAACAGAGTCAACTCCAGTTGCTCCCGCATCAATGACTAAATCAGCAACTTTTCCGGCATTGTCGATATCTTTTGAAGTTGCTTCTATTACATGTATGAGAAGATAGCCTGTTGCTACTATTCTTTGTGTGTCAGGATCCCAGTGCTCTTGCTTTTGTAAGTTATATTGGGTAGACTTAATGTTTTCTTCAGCAAAACCATTGTTTTTCAGTGCAGCAATAACTGTGTTACTTCTTTCCCTGTTCATATCTTGTGCCTGTTTAGGTGTCGTGGCTTTAGTTTCTATCCTAATATAAAGTTTTACTTCATCAGGAGATGTTGTAAATTCAGAATTTCCCTGCACACTTATTGTTTTTTGTTGTGGAGTATTGTTTACATTAACTGTACAACCAATTAATAGGAGCAAGAAAAGAAAGAAAAGTATTTTCTTCATTCAGTCACCACTAATTTTCCTTTCATGCTGCTATGTCCAGTGCCACAGTAAACAGTGCAGTAAAATGGAAACTCTCCTGCTTTGTCTGCATCAAATTCCACATCTACAGCTCTTCCTGCAGGAATCTTTTCCTTGATTTCATAAGCAGAAATTCCAAAACCATGGTCTACATCCTTGCTTGTCAAAGTTATAATTACATGATCGCCTTTTTTCACGGTAATTGTGTTAGGATTAAATGCCCACTGTGATGCTTCTATCTCAAACCTTACTGGCTTTTTTTCTGGAGCTCCAGTTTTTACTTCT
>JAWCRX010000081.1:0-4028 GCA_038869035.1 Candidatus Woesearchaeota archaeon
AATAAGAGCACAATTTTGAGCGCATTGCGTCCCATTGTCTGTATTCTGTTTTTCCGTCTCTGATAAGTTTTTCTTCATAAACTTGTCTTCCAGGAACTTGATTTATTGTATAAAGTCTTCCTTTCTCCTCAAATACTCCTTTGAATTGTTTAAGGGCTTTCATTTGAACTTTTCCTCAAGCTGTTTTCTTACTTTAATTCCAAAATCCTTTTCTCCGCCAAACAAGTCAACTTTTGCAGCCAGACTTATTTTGTCAGCAAGAGCCCGAGCAACTTTACCTTTTTCTTTCTCTTTCATTTTGCTTATCAAAGGATGTTCATGCAAAAATCCAAATCTTGGTGGTCTTGCTCCTGTTTTCATATGCCTGAAAAGTGCTTTCTCTGCACCAAGAAGCTGGACAGTGGAAGCAGGAAACTCCGCTAATCTTTTCAAAGAGCCAGCTTTCTCAAGCAATTTTGCTCCAATTGTGGATCCAGCAATTGCTTGAGTATTTGGGCAAGTTTCTTTCATTATTTTTTCAAGATATTCTTCTTCTTTTTTTCTAAGTTCAAACAATGATTGTACTTCCTTTGCCAAGAATAATGCAGAAGAAATATCAATATCTGCCCCCATTGTTTCTTTTATTTTATTTTCCTGTATTAATTCTTTTTTTGATTTTTTCAATACAAGTTCAACAAACTTTTCATGATCCTGTAGTGATTTAGAGAATTCAGGCAAATATAATTCATACCATTCTCTTAATCTTTTTGCAAGCATATTTGCAGCTTTGTCAATTTCTGTAATTGCATTTATTGTTTGAATTATCAAGTGATCATTTTTGACAGAATTTTTTATAGCTAATTTTGTAAGATGCAAATTATACTCTCTAAATTTTGCAAAATTGCTGTTGTGCTTGAAATGTGCTAATATTCTTTTTATTTGTTCGTTGTTTAATTGCCCTTTATTGTATTTTTTGTTTAATTGTTTTTCTATTTGCTCTTTTTTTTTAAGGTCATCAACATTTTTGAACAAAACACTATCAATTATCTTTAACTTGTCATCAAATACAAAGCTCCCAAGCACATTTGTCCATATGTACATATAGACGTGAAACGCTGATTTGTTTATAAAGATAGTGGCCAAAAGCTTTTTAAGATGTTAAATCATTGAAATTGAATGCTCTTAGTATATACAACATGTAAAAACAAGCAAGAATTAGAGAAAATTGCTTCTCATTTAATTAAAAAGAAATTAATAGGATGTGTAAATTTTTTTCCAATAACTTCGCTTTACAAATGGAAGGGAAAAAATGTCAAAGATAAAGAAATTTGCCTGCTTCTTAAGACACAACCAAAAAATTTTAAAAAAATTCAACGAGAGATAGAAAGAATTCATAGCTATGAATGTCCTTGTATAATTGCTGTGAATGCAAAAGCCAACAAAAAATATGAACGATGGCTAAAAAGTGAGACAAATGCTTGACCATTTTAGAAAAGTAGCATTTCATTTTGACAAGAAAAATGTAGTTTGTGGGTATTGTCATTCAGAAATAAATCTAGAACTCACAAGACATGTTGATATTCATTATCTTGAAACAAAATGCAATAATTGCAACAAAAAAATATTTGTAAAAGTAAACCATGCAGGAACAAAACACCATAAAGCAAAAAAAGAAGATCTTGATAAGTTAGTTCTAAAGAACTTTTAAGTTTAGAGGCTTAGTTGTCTCTTAAATTTTCCAGAATAATGTGCTTTTCCCTCCGTCCTTTCAAACACTATTTGTGCAATTTTTGTCCCAGCTTCAATTATAAGGGTGTTTCTTGATGCATTATACAACTCAAGCGCCTGGCGATTTGAAACTCCCGGCTGGATAAATGCTGCAGTAATGTGGATTTGCAGTCCAACTCTTGCGAACCTTGATCTTCCTCCCAACCAAGCACAGATATTGTCTGGCAAGGTTATTTTTTCATTTGTAATTGCAACAGCAAAATCCCCCGGACCAAGGGTAAGCCTTTTTGTTTTTATCTTTTTTCCATACTTTTTATATTCTGTCTTATCGTTTACCTTGATTATTTTGTCATCAAAAACAATGAATTCGTCTGCAACTGAAAGGTCATATGAAGCAGGCCCAAGATTATTCTTGTTGTATGGCGAAATCTTTATTCTTCCTGCAACAATTTCTTTTTCAATTTCATTTCTTGTCAGGATCATCCTATCACACTTCCCAAAAATGGCTTTCCCTGTAGAAATTTCTCAAAATTTCTTAAATCAGGTCCCAATATGATGACTTTTAATCCTAATTTCTTTGCTTCTTTTGCAGCAACAACATCAAAAGGCACATTTGCTCCAGATTCAAACTTCTTCGGAATGATTTTCATGAACCCATTCCAGTCGATTTTTTCTATGGGCTTGGCATTCTTGTAGATAAGAGGATTTTTGTTGTATAATTGCTCGACACTTGTTATATTGACGACAAATTTTGCACCATAAGTTTTAGCCAGCAACACTGCATCATAGTCTGTCGATGCCCCTGGCTTCCATCCAGCACCAATCAACACTTTTTTGAAAGCAACTTTTTTTGTCGGGTCTTTTGCAATTTTTTTCTCAGCAATATCCTCAAAAACCATTCTAACAAGCTGTGCATTTAATCTTGTTGCATGGATTCCAATCCAGTCCAGATCATCTTTTGTCAAATGAAATAGTTTTTTTACTGCATTAATGTAATTTCTCGCAGTTTTCCCTCCTCCAGGCACAATTACAAATTTATTTTTTGATTTTAAAATGATTTTTCTCAACTCTTTCAAAATTTTTATATTTATTTTGTCTTGCACCAATACAGACCCTCCGAGCGATATAATGATGGTTTTCATCATGCACCAAAACCAAGCAAAGTTACTCCACTAATTATTAATGTAACTCCAAGCCACTTCCATTTATTCATTTTTTCCCTGAAAAATATCATCGACCAAATACTTACCCAAACATATGTTGATGAAACAATTGGATAAAGAATTGAAAGTTCTTGTCCCTTTAATGCATAAATGAAAATTATTGACGAAGTTGCATAAAAGAAAACTCCTATCCAGAGATAGCCGTTGTAAATATTGCTAAAAATATCTTTTCTTGTCAGATTAGAAGCACCTTTTTTGAAAAATACTGGCCCTAGACTTCCCCATAACGCTGCGAATGATACAAGAATGATTGCTTGTGTACTTGCCATCAGATAGTCGCCTCGTAGTATTCTAAATCATCTTTTCTACTTCCATAGCTAATAAGGCTTACGCCAAAAACAATAGTCAATATTCCTGAAATTTTCACAAGACTAAGTGGTTCAGCAAACAAAAATGCAGAAGATAAAGCCACCCAAATATAGCTTGTTGCAATTACAGGATAAAGCACAGACAGTTCACCATATTTTAGCGCGTAAATAAGTAATAATGCGCCCATTCCATAAAACAAAAATCCCAACCACAATGAATAATTTAGCAATAATGCAGTTGGCTCAATAACTAATTTGTCAGCCCCATATTTCCAGGAAACCTGTGCAGAAGAGGTTAGAATTGTACAAAGCAGTACGATACCAATTGTCCATGTGGGGGTTCTTTTCACAACTAAGCTCTAGAAATTAGCTATATAAAAGTTATGCGACTTGTCTTCTTATTTCTAGTTTTTTATGATCTTCTGGTTGTTTCTTGACTCCTTTCTTTAATTTTTCAAGCAAACCAATTCTTGATCCAACATAAATTGGATCTTCTACTTGGAATCCGATTACATAAGGATCTGCTTTGTACCTATTTCTAAGTGCAAGAGTCATCTCTACAAGCACCTCTTTTGTTCCTTTTATTGTAGCAGAAGCTTCGTGTATTGTACCATTAAAAAGATGATATGGGCCATCGACTCTACAAGCAGAAGGATTTACTTCAAATCCTTCTAATCTTATGTCGCTTAAAAATCTTCTTTTTGTTAGCCCTGAATTTGCATCATATGTTTGAACTGTAACTGACATCAAAGAATCTGCATTTCTATCATAAGAATATGGAACTATATTG
>JAWCRX010000082.1:0-4020 GCA_038869035.1 Candidatus Woesearchaeota archaeon
TTATCGGAATTAAAAGTTCAACTGTATTAAGCGTTTATCTTAGTTGGTTGATGATAGTTTACGGGACCGCTCTTTTGTATTCAATCAGCTGGAAAATTGATTAATCTCAGAATAAAGCATAGATGAAAGGACTGACTGCTGAGCTTTGCGCAAAAAAGATCAATATTCCGACAAGAAGCAAGATAATTACTATTGGAAGGAGCCACCATTTCTTATTTTCTTTCATAAAGCTCCATATATCTCTTATTAGATAAAAACTTCTTGCCATTTTATTGTATTTAAGCCTGTCTTTTTTAATCTTTTGCCAGATGCTCGGAATCCCACATATCTTGAGGATTGTCTGCCCTTGCAATTATGAAAGTGTCCATGACAAGGTAATCTATTCCAGTGCCCATCATGCACCTGTATGCATCATAAGGTGTGCAAACAATTGGCTCTCCCCTTATGTTAAATGAAGTGTTTATAAGCACAGGAATCCCGCTTAACTTCTCAAACTCCTTCATGACATCATAATATCTATGGTTTATTTCTCTAACATGGGTCTGAAGCCTTGCAGAATTGTCTATGTGGGTGATGCTTGGCAATTTTTCTCCCCATCCTTTTTTTACTTGGCATACAAACAACATGAAAGGGTCGTGAAGCTTTATGTCAAAGAATTTCTTTGCATCTTCCAATGGGCAGACAGGGGCAAAAGGCCTAAATGCCTCCCTGTGCTTTACTTTAAGGTTTAAAATATCCTTCATTTGCGGATTTGTGGCATTTGAAAGAATGCTTCTTGCTCCAAGTGCTCTTGGTCCCCACTCCATTCTTCCCTGAAACCATCCTACAACATTATTTTTGTATATTAACTCAGCTGTTTTTTGTACCATTTCTTTTTCACCATACTTTTTATAATTTATTTTATTATCATCAAGGAACTTTTTTATCTCTTCATGGGAAAAACTTGGTCCCCAATACGCATGCTCCAATATTTCTTCTCTTTTATTTCCAAGAAGTGTGTTGTAAGCATATAACGCAGCTCCCATTGCTCCTCCAGCATCTCCAGCAGCAGGTTGAATAAAAATATCTTCGAACTTTGTGTTGTCTAAGATCTTTCCGTTTGCTACACTGTTTAATGCAACTCCTCCAGCAACACACAAATTTCTCATTTTTGTTTCTTTATGAAGGTGATTGAGCATCTTAAAGTAAGATTCCTCTAGCACAACTTGCAATGATTTTGCAATATCTTTGTGTCTTTGATTCACTTCACTTTCAGGCTTTCTTGATGGACCAAGCAATTCTTCAAACTTTTTGTTATACATCTTTGTCCTATAGTGAAAAACAAAATAACTCATATCTAGCTCAATACTTCCATCATCGTGAATTTTTACAATTTTTTTGAACTGGTCAACGTAATTTGGCTTACCATATGGAGCAAGACCCATTACTTTGTATTCATCATTATTTACTTTAAATCCAAGATAGCCAGTTACAGCACTATAGAGAAGTCCAATAGAATGAGGGAATTTTTGCTCCTTTAGAAGTGTTATTTCATTTTCTTTACCATAGCCGTAAGTTGCAGTTGCCCATTCTCCTACTCCATCTACTGTAAGTATTGCAGCTTCTTTGAAAGGAGAAACTAAAAATGCAGATGCTGCATGGGCAAGATGATGTTCAATGAAAAGGACGTTTCCATCATATTTTAACTCTTTTCTTACTATTGATGGTATCCTTAACTTCTCATTTATCCAAGAAGGCATTGCTTTGTAGAAACTCCACAATGATCGTGGAAACATCTGTATATGCTGGGATATCAGCCTTTCAAATTTCAAAAGCGGTTTTTCATAAAAAGCAACATAGGCAAGATCCTTTGCAGCAATTCCCCCTTCCTTAAGACAGTAAGCTACAGCATTTTTGGGGAATCTCGGATCGTGTTTTTTTCTCGTAAATCTTTCTTCTTGAGCAGCAGCAATTATTTTTCCGTCTTTTATCAAACATGCTGCACTATCATGATAAAAACAAGATATGCCTAAAACATATTTTACCATGTTCTAAAGTAATCCTCCAATTTTTTTTTCTCTATTTTATGATCTTTCCACATTGTTTCATTATTTGTCGGCTTTACTTCCATGAATTTCTTCCTTCCAATTGTCTTTCCAAATATACTCACAACTCCTATCCCTAAAATATATGCTATTAGGAGAAGAAAAAAATTGACAACCGCACTTATGCTGTGTCCAAAGTCCTTTAACCCAATTTTAAATCCTGCAAAGAAAGCTTTAATGTTCATTGTGTTCTCTCAAGCAATACCCCAATTCCTGAGATTATTGCAATGATTGCCATGATGTGATAGTATGTCAAGGATTCAGGGAGCTTATTCAGCCAGCTAAGTATGAAAAAAAGTATTGTGGTGAAAAGAAAATAACTAAATACGTAGCCAAGTTTTTCTCCAAAAGCTTCTGCAAACGATGCCTTTTTTTCAAAGTTCATTATAAAGTTGTTTTAAGGGCAGATTTATAAAGTTTTATATTACTTTTATTTAAAAAATGGATAAAAGCAAGAAGTATATCAAGCTAATATCTTTGTTGATCGTTTTTTTAGGGATAATTTCAATTTTGATTTCTTATATTTTTACATTTGAATTCATAGAGATCTACATAGATGATGACCAACATATAGGAGCCCATGTTGCTCCAAGGATTTATCTCTTCAATCAACAGATGTTTTATTTGGGGATATTTGTCTTTTTGATCGGGATTATTTTTTTTCTGAAAAAAAACTCCATTTCTAAATTTGTCAAAAAACAAAAGAATTTCTCCCCAAAGATAATCTTGCTTTTTGTCACCTTTGTATTAATTATTATTATTGGAGAATTAGTTGCAAGATTTGTGTTTGGCAATGCTCTTGATAAGGAGTTTGGGGAAAGCCCAGGAAGGGAAAAGTTCATGAAAAGCATAAGCTATAATAGTGATGGGTTCAGAGACTATGAATTTTTAGTTGAAAAGAATAATCCAAGGATAATAGTTCTTGGAGACTCTTTTACATTTGGTGTTGGAATAGAAAATTTTTCAGACACATTCCCAAAAAAATCAGAAGCCAAGTTTGCGGCAAACAATATCTCTGTAGAAGTATATAATTTAGGAATACAAGGCTATAGCACTTTTGACCAATTAGAAACATTAAGATCAAAAGGAATGAAATATGATCCAGACTTGGTCGTAGTTGGATTCTTTCTCAATGATTTTGAAGGTGAAGAGTCAAGGGAGGAGTTCAAGCATCTTTTTTATGGTCACATAACTTATCCTTATGAAATAGGAGCGTTTTTGAGAGCAAAATCATATTTGTTTTACTTTTTTGAGAGTAGGATATTCAAGATTCTCGATGCCTATAATTTAAGGAAAACTTATGTTGACTACTTAAATTCTTTATATAAAGATAAAAAGCAACTCGAGGATCATAAAAAGTCATTTAATGAAATCGTTGATTTGACAGAGCAAAGAAATGCTTCTGTAGTTGTCCTTATATTCCCTGTGATAACTGATTTCAGTAATTATCCTCTTTCAAACCTACATAACCAAGTAAAATCAATTGCAAAAGAAAGAAACGTCTGTGTGATTGACTTCCTTGAAGTGTTTAAGGACCAGGATCCAAAATCTTTGCTTGTAAGTTCCTTTGACAGCCATATGAATGAAAAGGCCCATGAGATAGTAGGAGAAGAGCTGACAAATTTTCTTATTAAAATGAGCTTTCCCAAAAACAAAAAAATCTCTTGTCATTAATGTCTTCTTAATAACATTTATAAGTCTATAGGTGATAGTGTGCTTAATGAATATTTTAACAATAATTTTGTTTTTTATATATGCTTTAGGACTAGGATTTACTATAAAATCGATATTTCGAATAAAAACCAAAGATTTCTATGAATCAGTAATTATGAATATTGGATTTGGGATTGCAATTTTGGCATTGTTAACTGCCATTCTCCCTTTAATTAGAATTTCTCTTGATTGGAAAATCATTTTTGTCTTGAGCGTTGCTTAC
>JAWCRX010000083.1:0-4016 GCA_038869035.1 Candidatus Woesearchaeota archaeon
TTTCTGGTTAGTTGCAAAAGAATATTTGAAAAATCGTGGAATGATAAAGTCAGATGAGGAATTTAAAGCCACAATAGAAGATTTTACTGAAGAGTAATTCTTTCTTGCTCTATTTCTTCAGGTTTTCTAATGAGCTGATAATCTATTTTTTGATATGAGCTGTAAGGAACAATGACTGGAAGCCTTTCAAAAAGTGCAAGGTGTTTTTGGACAAAATCTGAAAGTTCTTTTTCTTCTTTTTCTTTTTCTGTAGGATTAGTTTGAAGCTCTCTTTCAAAAAACCACCATGTTTTGGTCATATCTCCATAGTCGCCATTATCTAGAATTCTAAAGCGAGCAATCATTGCACTTCCTTGTGTTGAATAAACAACTACAATTTCTCTATCAACCCTTGCAAAATAAAGATTAGCATGTCTTTCATGCCAAGGAGAAAATTTCCACAGCCAATCATCTACAGGGATAGTTTCTGCACGAGGAAAGTCTCTGCTAAGATTCCCCGGAATCATCAGTTTGTTTTTGTTTAGAAAATATATAAAATTGTCGAAAAATTGTCATTTTCAGAATTTGAAATTTTTTAATCTGTTGGAAAATTGATCACCAATTAATCTGTTCTATCTTCTCTAGTCCTTTTTCTATTATTCTAAAGATAACTTCCCTTTCGCCAATGCTCCTGTGCTTTCTTAGAATTGCTCTTCTATGGTTGCTTCTATATGCCTGTAATTCAATAAGGCATTTAGCACCATACTTCAAAATGTCTCCTCCAACAATGTTTACTTTGTCTTTTTGATCAAAGTCAGAATAAACTTGGCTCGTTACAATTACAGGGATGTTTTGTCGTCTTGCAATTTCAGCCAGCAAGCCAATTTGTTTGCTTAATTCCCTGTTAATTTCATAATAATCCTGCGAAGAGGCATGAGCAATTCTGTAAAGCATTGAAATTGTGTCAACAATAATTAAGCCAATATTGTTAATCATTTTTGGCAAGCTAGAAAAAAGATTTTTTTGCTCGTTAAAAGTCAAAGGATGAAAGAAAATAATGTTTTCAAACACTTTTTCATCTTTGCAAAGTTGCTTCATTCTTTCTGCAGAAACTCCTTCCGTATCAATAAACAAAACTTTCTTTTCCTTTGCAGCTTTTATTGCAGAAAGCAGGCAAAGCAATGTTTTCCCGGCACTCGCAGGCCCATAAATAGCAGTTATTATGCCAGTTTCATAGCCTCCATAAAGGAATTCATCAAAATCATTGCTGCCAGAGCTTGCTTTCATAGTAAAAGCAATGATTGCCTATTATATAATAGTTTTGTGCCATTTTCCCTAAAGGTTTAAATGCTAAATTAATCTCTCTTATTTCATATGAAAAATGAGCATAAATGGCTAATTGTAATATTTTTAATTACATTATTTTCAAGACTATTCATAGCATTCCAAATTCCTTATTTAAGTTATGATGCATACTTAACTGCAAGACAGGTAGAATCAATAAGTACTACGGGATTTCCAATTTTCAAAGATGATCTTAGTTTCGGTGGAAGGACTTTTTATTTTTCTCCACTTTATTACTACATTTTAGGAATTGGTGACATATTTCTGTCTTTAACAGTTGCAATTAAATTATTTACTAATATATTTGCGTCATTATTAATTTTTGTTATCTATTTTATAGCTAAACAACTCACAGACAACATTCAGACGTCATTGATTGCAAGCTTTATATCAGGGTTTATTCCTGTTTATTTTTCATCAACAATTTTATCAGGATCAATATATTCCATAATCATTCCTCTAGTATTTATGCAACTTTATTTTCTTATGAACATAAGCAATAAGAAATATGTGTATCTATCAGTTGTTTTAGTTATAATTACAGCATTAATTCATCCAAGCTCTCTAATTCTTATTGTTACTTTACTAATATATTTATTAATCACTTTTATCGAGGGATTTAGAAAAAATAACAATGAAATAGAAATAATTTTGTTTTCTACTTTTCTTGTCATGTGGATATATTCCTTAATTTATAAGAAAGCATTTTTGGTTCATGGCCCGGCTGTAATATATCAAAACATCCCTTCAGAAATAATATCAAGATATTTTGCTGAAATAGGAATTCTCGATGCTTTGCTCAAAATTGGCTTAATTCCTTTTATTATAGGAGTTTATATAGTATACAAGTATTTATTCACTCAAAAAAAGAAAAGTCTTTACTTGTTC
This sequence comes from Candidatus Woesearchaeota archaeon, assembly GCA_038869035.1. GTDB lineage: Archaea > Nanobdellota > Nanobdellia > Woesearchaeales > JAWCRX01 > JAWCRX01. The sequence continues at coordinate 2,212 of JAWCRX010000083.1, forward strand.
ATTAGTATGGCCTTAACATCTGCAATCCTTATTTGGCTAAGGCTTATTCAACCTGAAGTAGGTTTAATGTTTTTGGGAGTTTCATTCACAATTTTAGTTGCAGAGTTCTGCGGGCTTTTCTTTAATTATGTAGAAAAAATGAAGTTTTCCAACAAAAAGATTTTCTTGTCAGGATTGTTCATTTTATTTTTCTTATCCTCTATAATTCCCTCATTTTCATACGCATTTTCTGAAATAAGAGCTGCACCTTCTGAACAAGAGATCGAAACTTTGTTGTGGATAAAAGAAAACACTCCTGAAAACGTCACAATTTTGTCAACTTCAAAGGAAGGATTTGTTGTATCCTATTTTTCAAAAAGAAAAAATGTAATGGATTCTGACTATCTTCTCATAGATGAGTCGGATGAACGTTATTCTGATGTAAAAGAAATCTTTGTTACAGATTCGCCTGTAAAAGCAGTAAGCCTTCTCACCAAATATGATGTCGACTACATTTATGTTTCAAATCATGTGAAACAATTATATGGTATAAACAAAATAGAATATATCTATCCTGACTGTTTTGAAACAGCATATAAAAATCAAGGACTAAGGGTCTATAAATTGCTCTGCAAAGTAGAGGAAATAAGATGAATAAAAAAAACAATCTTATATTTTTAGCAGTTTTTCTCTTATTGCTGCTTTCGCTGCCTCATTTTCTAAGAATAAATAGAGGAAATTATACTATAATGGGTGACATTTCATATGAAGATCTGCGAGTAGCTAAAGTATTGCAGGATAAAGGATTCACAAGCTATGATGAAGTTCAAGGAAGATCAAATATAATAAGGCCTTTTCATATTTTGTTGTCTATTTTTCAAATAGAAATTGGAGCTAGAATATTGCCTTTTGTTTTTGGAATAATTGCAGCAATTTTGTTTTACTTATTTATAAAAAATAATGAAACAGAAGAGATTTCTTTTTTCATAACTGCAATTTTTATATTTTCTCCAGCGTTTATCTACACCTTTATTACCTCTACTAAAGAAAGTTTGGCTTTTGTACTGTTATTAACAACATTGTTTTTGTTGTTAAAATTTTCAGGAAAATTCTTTTATATTGCAATATTTCTTGGAATCTTGTTGCCTTATTTCTCTCCAATAGCTGCAATTGCTTCTGTTCCTTTGTTTTTCTTTTTTAAAAAATCAACAAAAGAGAAAATAACTTCTTATTTTGTTATGGGGGCAACTATTTTATCAATATTTTTATTTCCAGAATCAAGGATGTTTCTTCAATCAGAGCAAAATGTTTTCAATATTTTTATCACTGACTTTGCAGCACCAATTGGCTTTGCATTGTTCTCAGTAATATTGGCTGCTATTGGATTATTTTCATTATTAAAAAGGAGAAAAACTGTTCTTGATCTAATCTGGCCAGGATTTGTTTTAGTTCTCTTAACAATTTTTGTTTCTATCGAGTTCAATATTTATCTTAATATTTTGATAAGTTTCTTTGCCGGCTATGGCTTTTATTATCTCTTGGAAAGAGAGTGGAATTTACATTTTATAAGACAAGCCAGCATATTTTTGCTGGTTTGTGGGCTAATATTTTCAACTTTTTCATATGTAAACAGGATTTCAAACGACCTTCCTAATGAAAATATAAGAGAAAGCATGCTTAAGATAAAAGCAAAAACTTCTGAAAACGAAGTTGTGTTTTCCCATCCTTCAAAATCTCTATGGATAAATTATTTTGCTGAAAGAAAAGCATATCCTGATAGGTTTTTATTTGATTCTCAAAAAAATAAAACCTTTGAAATCGTAAAA
>JAWCRX010000084.1:0-3955 GCA_038869035.1 Candidatus Woesearchaeota archaeon
TTAGCAAATTCAGATCTAAGAATGCAAAGACTAATGGTTATTGGGGAAACTGAACCAATCGATGTTTATAATGTGGCAATTGATGCGGAAACAGAAGAAGACCATAATTACATCATTTTTACTGAAAAATACACTCCTTTGTTTGTTTTTAATTGTCATGCAGCAATTGTTTCTAGAGAAATGGGCACTCCTTGCATTGTTGGAACAGAAGTTGCAACAAAAGCATTGAAAGACGAACAAATTGTCACTGTCCATGCTACTCGTGGCATAGTTTATGAAGGAAAAATTGACTTTGCAAAAGATAAAGTAGAAAAGGAAAAAGTCCAAAGAATAATCAAAGGCGCTCCAGTAATAACCTCAACAGATGTTAAAGTTGTTCTTGACATTCCTGAAATCGCCGCAAAAGTAGCAGAAGAACATGACTTAGATGGTGTTGGGCTTGTTCGCACAGAAATAATGATTGCTGAAGGAGGAATTCATCCTGCAGAATACATTAGACAAAACAAAGATGAAGATTACATCAAGCTTTTGATGGATGGCATGAGAAAGTTTGCCCAAGCATTCAAAGGCAAACCAGTCTGGATAAGAAATTCTGATATGAGAAGCGATGAATACCGTGGCTTGAAAGGCGGTGACAAAGAGCCAAAAGAAACTGATCCAATGATTGGTTGGCATGCAATAAGAAGATTATTAGACGAGCCAAGAATTTTGAAAGCAGAATTTACAGCAATTAAACGCTTACATGACGAGGGCTACAAAAATCTGGGGGTGATGATTCCCTTTGTCATTAGAACTGAAGAAGTTGTCAAAGCAAAAAAAATAATGAGAGAAATCGGCTTAGAACCATGCAAAGACATAGAATTTGGAATTATGGTTGAGACACCTGCTGTTTGCTGGATAATGGAAGACATTTGCAAAGAAGGAATCTCTTTTGTTTCCTTTGGAACAAATGATTTAACTCAACTTACATTAGGAATCGACAGAAATAACGAGAAATTAATTAAATTGTTTGATGAAATGCATCCTGCAGTTCTTGGGGAACTTCATCGTGTCATTAAAACATGCCAGAAATACGGTGTTAAAACATCAATCTGCGGCCAGGCAGCCAACCGCCCAGAAATGGCAGAGTTCCTTGTTCACCAAGGTATTGATTCTGTCAGTGTAGCTCCAGATAGCGTTGAGAAAATAAGAGAAACAATTGCTAGGGCAGAACGTAGGCTACTCCTTAATGCAGAAAGAAAATTGCAGAAATAGATTTATTATCTAAGAACCGCTTGAAGCTCTCTCTCAATTCTTTCAAGTGCAGCAGCTCTTGCTTTTGCCCTTTTTGCTCCATTACTTGCACTTGTTGCTGCTTCCTCAAAAATCTCCCTTCTTCTTTCCCTTAAAAAATCAGGAAGAGAAGTATCAGACATTACATTATTTGCAGCATTTGTTAAGAGATCGAACAACCCTCTGCGATATTCATAATGTTGTTTTGCTTCTGTTGATGCATCCCTGACAACATTAATAACGGGATGAAAAGGGGGAGCTGCATATGATCCACTTGCCATTAAACAAAGAGCAACTATTCCTCCGCTTCCATATTTTATCATCTGTCTCATTTTATCATCTTAGTAGTTTGAATAATAATAAGAAATACTTGCATCATTATAACTTCCACCATATGAGTAAGTTCCGCTGTTGGTATCTACATTATAGCTTACTATATATGGTCTGTTGTAATATGTTGATTTAGGGTCATTGTATCTATTTCTTCCATAGCCATAAAAGTATGAGTCGTATCTGCTTCTCCCATAAAAGTAAGGATCATAATCAGAATTTCTGTAATAGCTTGACCTATAATCGTCATTGTAAGGAGTGTAGTAATACCTGTCAAGATAAGGATAAGCAATCCTATAAGATGCGTCGCCATTAGCCAATTTCTTTGCAATTCTTCTTTGCTCAGAAAGTGTAAAGTCAGCGTAGCGGTATTTGTATCTGTAGTCATTCTCAGGGCTTCTTCCTGCATAATAGCTTTTTGTGTAAGCAGAATTTGGATCTAAATCAGAATAGCTCTCTGCGTTTCTTATGTAATATTTATATGGTGAATAATACTGATTATTGCCAGAGTTTGCTGTCCTGTCGCTGACAACAGCTGCCTGTACATTAACTATGAGCAACAAAAGCATTATCACAAAAACTGCTTTCTTCATAAAATGAGGAAATATTATCTCTTATTTAAAGCTTTCGTTTTTTAACCACTATTAAGTAGTCACTTTATGGTAGATTTAAGCTCTTCAACAACATTCCAAGTAAGTTTAGCATATCCTAATTTAACCCTCATTCTTTTGCCATGGAAATCTGAGCTTCCACATTTAACTAAGTCATATTTCTCTGCAAGCTTCTCATACTTTTTCTTTATTTTTTCAATTTCCTTTTTTGGCAACTTTGAAATTCTTCCATATTTTTCATAAGGATAAAAAGCTTCTAAGCCAACTCCGCCAGCTTTCTTGAAACTCCTTACAATCGAAGCATTGTAATATGCAGGATGAGCCAAAATGGCAATTCCTCCAGCCTTTTTAATTGCAGAAATCGCAGCTTTCATTGTTACAAGTGTGCTTCTTTTTTCCTTTACTTTTTCCATGTATTTGTCATAGAATTCTTGTGGCTCTTTTACAATTCCAGGATTGTTTTTAAGAGCGACTTCAACAATATGTGGAGAAGCAATTACATTTTTTGCTCTCTTTCTTACTTCATCAAAAGTTATCCTTACACCAAGATTCTGTAAATTTTTGACGGTTTTCTTCACATATTCCATCCTTAACTTTTTGACTTTTTGTACAAATTTTTTGAAATCTCTGTCTTTATAGTTGATAAACAACCCAAGAACATGCACTGCTTTTGTTTTTCTTCCTTTTTTGGCTCCTGCAGTTATCTCAATGCCAGAAATCACTTCAATGCCATGATTCTTTCCTGCCTTAATTGCTTTCGGTAGAGCATCAATTGAATCATGATCTGTTATGGCAATTGCTCTTAACTTTGCTTTTTTTGCTAATCTTATCAATTCCTCTGGTGTTTTTTCTCCATCTGAGAAAATTGTATGCGTGTGAAGCTCGACGTAATTCATCTAAAAACACAATTTTTTCACTTTTTAATTGTTTGGTTTCAATACAAATATCTTTTTTGTCAAAGTTTTGTGCAAAAAGTAAGAAAATTCTCCAACAATTTTAAGTCCAGAAGTTTTTATCAATTTTTTAGTGTCAACAAAATCAGGAGCACCAATAACTGCTCTGTATTCAAGATACTTTTTAACTACTTTAAAGAATTCTTCGTATAATTTTTCAAGATCTTGTTTCTTTGTATTTCTTGAATAGGGCAAGTCTGTTGCAATGTAAAGAATCTTTTGCTTTAAATTTAATGCATTTTCCTCATAAATGTTATATTTCCATACCCCATAGCTTTCGAGATTCCTTTTGCAAGTCTCTATCATTCTCGGATCAATGTCAATTCCTTCTACCCTGCATCCAATTAATCCTGCTTCAAGCAATAATCCTCCTGTTCCACAAAAAGGATCAAGGATTGTTTCCCCTCTCTTTGCTCCAGTTAAATTAATCATTGCTCTTGCAATCTTTGGCTTCAAAGAAAATGGAAAACAAATTGGTCTTTTATGTGGTTTTCTTTTTTCAAAATCATGTTTTATTCTTTGAAGAAGTTTTGTTATATATATTTTGTTCTTTATTTTAAAAATTTCAATCAAAGTTCCAGGATTTTTCATCGCAACCGGCTTATTTATGCAGTTTGCAGTGCTTTCAAGCAATTTTTTAGTGTGGTCTTCTATTTTAAATGTATGAGGAACATGCTTGTCTAAGTTGCATTTTGCAAGCTCTTTTTTTATCTTTTCCATGCTTCCATCCAATAAAAGTTCGTAAACATTTTTTGTATAAGCAAGACGGGAAAAATCTCTTGCAGAAGC
>JAWCRX010000085.1:0-3942 GCA_038869035.1 Candidatus Woesearchaeota archaeon
GACCTTCTTACAACACTTAGAAACATAATTTTAGTGCCATTTTACCTTTATTCAGCGATTAAGACAGCAGCAATAATCATAAAAGAAAAGCCAGATATCATAATAAATGATTTCGAGCCATTTACAGCTTATATAGGAAAGATTTTTTTCATTCCTTTAATTGAAGTAAATAACAACCAAGTCATATCAAAAGGAAAGATTGCTGTCCCTAAAGAGAGTTTTTTTGATTATATTAAGTCAAGAATCATCCTCAAGATAGTGGTGCCTATAGCGAACAAATATATTATATCAAGTTTTTTTGAGGTTCCTCTAAAAAGCAAAAAGGCAGTTTTGGTTGCCCCGATCTTAAGAAAAGAAGTAAAAAAATTGAAGCCGCAAAAGAAAGATTATGTCCTTGTTTACCAAACATCTAAGTCAAACAGCAAACTTTTGCATGAATTGAAAAAAATAGACCAAGAGTTTATAATTTATGGCTTCAACATTGACAAAAAGGAAGCAAATTTGAATTTTAGAGCATTTGACAACAAGCAATTCTACAAAGATCTGGCAAACTGCAAGGCAATTATCACAAATGGAGGCTTTACTTTGATAACTGAAGCAATTTATCTGAAGAAACCAATTCTAAGCATTCCCATAAAAAAGCAATTTGAGCAGATGACAAATGCACTCTATGTTGAAAAGCTTGGATTTGGCAAAAAAATCAAAGAGGCAAACAAAAAAGACATTGAAAATTTCATCAGAAACATAAAAAAATACCAAAATAAAACAAAAAAATGCAAAGATATCAAAAGAAATGCTGTGGCTGAGATAGAAAACGCAATTAAACAACTTTTATAAATAGCAGAAAGTTACTTTTATAATGGGAATCATAAAAAAGGTCAAGAGTTTCTTCACAAAAGGAGACAATTCTATTGAAAAATATGAAATGAGTGAAGAAGAAAAAGCAGCAACAAAAGATCAATTAGAAGTAGATAAAAACAAAAGAATAAAAGACCAAGAAAACGACGAAGAAGAAATAGACCAATATATAAAAGATGCTGGCAGAAGAATTAGTCGCTAAGTTTTTTTAACTTCTCGATAATTTTCTTGCCGTCTGCTTTTCCTCTTAATTTCTCCATTGCTTTGCCAATAAGAGCTTTGAAAGGCATCCCTTTGTTTTGATCAATTATTCTTCTTAGTTCTTTCTCAAGATCTTCATCGCTAATTAATTTGTATTTATCAACAATTTCTGCAACTGGTTTATTTTCTTTTAATATTTCCAAAACAGAATCCTTTGAAATCAATCCTTTTTCTAAAACAGCAAATAAGTCATTGTAAGTTTTTCTATGGATTTTTACATCAACATTAAATTGCTTCTTTATCTGTGCTTCTGCAGTTAGCACGAGTTCAGCAATATATGCAGGATTTATATTTTTATGTTCTTTGATTAAGAAGTCAACAAACTCTGTTTCATCTGATTTTGCAAGCGTTTTTGCAAGGTCTTTGTGAATTCCTATTTTCTCAAAGCGGGCAGCTTTTTCTTCAATTAATTCAACTTTTTCTACTTTGACTTCTTCTGGCACAATTAAAGGAATATCTGTTTCAGGGTACATTCTTGCAGCGCCAGGAAGTGGCCTCAAGTAAGTTGTTGTGCCGTTTTCCTCTGCCTTTCTTACATTGGGCTCCACTTTTTGCTTCTTGCTTATCAGCTCCTGTTGTCTTTGAATTTCAAATTCAATCACCTTTGGAATTAATTTAAACTCTTGAAAGCCCTTTATTTCTGTTCTTGCACCTCCTTTGATAGAAATATTGACGTCTTGTCGAATACTTCCTATGCCTCTTTTCATTCCGTGAACACTTCTTAAAATTAAGCCAATTTTTTCTGCAGTTTCCTTTGCATGCTCTGGATCTTTTATCTCACTGCCTGTTGCAATCTCCAGTAAAGGAATTCCTAAACGAGAAATATTATAGACATCATATTCTTTTGTCCTTTCAACTGTCTTTGCTGCTTCCTCTTCCAAGCAAAGAGTCTGAATACTTACTTTGCCTTTACTTGTTTCTATGTATCCGTCTCTTGCAACCAATGCTGTTCTTTGAAACCCTGAAACATTGCTGCCATCAATTACAATTTTTCTCATAAACTGAATTTCATCAACAACTTTCATGTGCATCAAGTTTGCAACAGTAATGGCAATCTTCAATGCTTCCTGATTTACAGGATGTGGAGGCTCCTCATCCATATCTACAAGACAGTTTGACTTATCATAAAAGTGATAGACAAAGTATTTGCCCTTTGCCATCTCTGCTGCTGCAGCAATGTCTATTTCACCAGCTTCGCCAGCTGTTGTTCGCAACTTTCTTCTGAAAATTATGTCTGGTTTTCCATCAACTATTTCAGTCTTACAGCTGCAAAATAATTTTTTGCCTTCTAACTGACTATGAATTTCAAGACCGCATCTGAAACCTAATTCTTCGTAGTTCATTTTAATTTTTCCTCTAAAATATTTTTAAATAACCTCTCAATTTTATTCCATTTGCAATATTGTTTCTAAGCTCATTGCTTAGCTTATTAAAATGCTCGCTAAAAAAAATGTTAATTTTCCTGTTTATCTTTTTTTCAAAATGCTTTAAATCAATGTCTTTTTGTTTTGATTGTAAGAACAAATTGACATCGCTCTCTGCAGTATCTTCTCCTCTCGAAGCAGAACCAAAAAGGATTATTACATCAGGCAGGCATTTGTCATTCAGATGCTCAACTACACCACATTCTTCTATTGATATTAACATATCAATTTTCTTATAAAGTTTAAATATATCAGAGTCTTTATTCGCATAATAAAGAGGATATTTATTGACCCTGTGTTTTTCTTTCCTAACAAACCCTTCTTTCTCAAGTTCCTTTAAATATATTGAAACTGACTTAGGAGCAAGACTAATTTTCCTGCTTATTTCCCTAAGCTGAAGGCCTGTTTTAGGCAGAGGATCATCAAAGAAAACTTTCAATACTTTATATTTGTTATAATTTGATAACATTTGTTATAATATTATTACAACCGATATATAAATATTACGATCTTTTCCACACAATTTCTTCTTTTTTTCTTACTTCCCTAACACGATGCAAAGGAATTGCTGTTTCCTTACCATCCTTCATCACAATCATCGAATCTTCTTCCACCCTCAATATGTCAATATACTTCAACGGAATCAATTTATTTTGTATCCTGTCAAAATAATAAAGCACATAATCTTCTGGCTTCTCTCTTTTATCATATTTTATCTTATTTATCAGTTCCTTAATAGTTGTCATTTGGTTTTGAACATTCTGTAATTTCGCCACAGTAATTCGTCAGCATCATTTTTTTTACTTGTTCTTTGTCTTGTGTTTGGGCAAGGACCCATCCCAGTTTGACGAATGCACATTCAGAATTCATATCTTCTGCTCCAACAACTCCTGCTTTTTGCAAATCTCTGCCAGTTGAATAAACATCCATATCAACTCTTCCATTAATTGTTTGAGAAGTCATAAACATAGGAATGGTTGCCTTCTCCAAGATAGAAAGAATTTTTTTGTGATGTTTTGTATGAACATCTAACTTTGTCACAGGCAAATGTCCTAATCCGGTTCCTTCGAACACAACTCCCTTGAATTTTGTTACATAAAACTTAAATTCCTTGTCATCTTGGCCTGGATGAATTTTAACAAGTGCAATATTTTTCTCAAATTTATTTTTCAGCTCAATTTTCTTTGTTTTGTCCTTCTTCTCATAATTTTTGTCAATAAATTCTATTTTTTCTTTTGTAACACGAGCAATTGGAAGAGAGTTTATTGATTTGAAAGCATCTCTTCTCGAAGAGTGCATCTTCCTTACTTTAACGCCACGATGAATTAAACAAGAATTGTCGTTTGTTGTCTCGTGCATGCAGACACCAACTCCACTGTAGTCTGTTTCTGCAACGAAT
>JAWCRX010000086.1:0-3848 GCA_038869035.1 Candidatus Woesearchaeota archaeon
TGTTTTGTCTGTGCTGAAGTGTTTTGTTTTTTTTGTGGTTTTTGTTTGCTTTTATTATAAAAATTGTTTCTTCTTTGTGATCTTTTTTTCCTTTTTCTTCACCAAACTTTCCTTTATATTCATAAGAAAGCTTTATTGGCAATTCCATGATCACTTTTCCACTAAGATTTGTTTCTTCCTTTATTTCTCTTAAAATTGCTTGCTCTTTTGTTTCATTTTTCTCTTGAGCACCTTGTGGAAAGCCCCATCCAATCCACTTGCCTTGTTTTTTTAGCAATAAAATTTGGTTTGCATCTGTTACTATTCCTACAACAGTTTGATAAATCAAAGTTGTCATTTTACAAGAATTGTTTTAATTGCTCCAGTGAATTTACTTTTGGAGAAAACTCTCTTCTATCTCTTCTGTCAACTAAAATTGCTTTTATTCCTGCTCTTTCTGCACCTTTAATGTCAGATTCCATTGAATCTCCCACCATAATTACTTCCTCTTTAGTTGCTCCTAATTTTTTCAGTATGTTATCATAACATTCAGTCTTATTTACACCCATGTCACATGAAAAACAAGCTGCATCAAAATACTCGTCTAAAGCAAATTTTTCCAATATTTTTTCTTTGGTCAAATTATCGCAATTGCTAATAAGCACAAGCTTGTAGCCTGCAGCTTTTAAGTCCTTCAAAACTTTTTCAGTTTCAGGATAGAATTTTGCAAAAAGCCATGCTTTGTTCCAGATTCCAGTTAATCTTTCAATAATGAATTTATCTGGCTTGACGTTAAACTCTTTGCAGACATTTTGAAATGCTTCATTCCAATCATTATAATGCTGCTGCATGAAAGACTTTTCCAGTTTCTTCACAAATTCAGAATAAGGCACTCTTACTCTTAAAATATTTCTTGTCTGCTGTATTGGGGAAAATGTACCTGTCTCACATAAAGTTCCCCAAAAATCAAACATTACTACTTTTACTGACATAAGATTGGAAATATTTAATCATTTATAAATTACTCTTCTTTCTCTTCAAAGTCTGCATCGACAACTCTCTCTTTTTCTTTCTTGTTTTTTTTCTCTTCTTTTGAAGCGTTAGCTTGCGCTTGTTGATACATTTTTGCTCCAATTTCCATTACAGCTTTGTTTAATTTTTCAATTTGCTTGTTTATTTTTGCTGGATCACCTGTCTTTCTTACTTCTTCCAGTTCTTTTACTTCAGCTTCTATTTTCTCTTTCACAGAAGCATTAACTTTATCGCCAAACTCTTCCAATGTTTTTTTTGTTTGATGAACTAAAGCATCTGCCTTGTTTTCTGCTTCTACTTTCTCAAACTTTTTCTTATCTTCTTCTGCATGTTTCTCTGCTTCTTTTCTCATTTTTTCTATGTCGTCTTTGCTCAAATTTCCTGTGCCAGTAATTTTGATACTTTGCTCTTTTCCTGTTCCAAGATCCTTTGCACTTACAGAAACAATTCCATTTGCATCAATATCAAAAGAAACCTCTATTTGTGGAATTCCTCTTGGTGCAGGGGGAATACCAACTAAATCAAACTGTCCAAGAAGCTTGTTGTCTTCTGCCATCGGTCTTTCTCCTTGAAAAACCCTAATTGTTACAGCAGTTTGATTGTCTGCTGCCGTCGAGAAAACCTGAGATTTCTTTGTAGGGATTGTGGTATTTCTCTCAATCAATTTAGTGAATACTCCGCCGAGAGTTTCAATTCCTAAAGTAAGAGGAGTGACATCAAGCAACAAAATGTCCTTAACTTCACCTTTCAAAACAGCTGCCTGAATTGCTGCTCCTAAAGCAACTGCCTCATCTGGATTAACTGACTTGTCCCCTTCCTTACCTATTATTTCCCTGACAATCTCCTGGACTCTAGGAATTCTTGTTGAGCCTCCAACAAAAATAATTTTATCAATATCTTTTGGCTCCATCTTTGCATCTTTCAATGCTTGTTTTGTTGGAGAAATTAATCTCTTGAATATTGGCTCGGCTATTTGCTCAAATTTAGCACGAGTTAATTCAACATTAAGGTGCTTAGGACCTTTTTGATCTGCTGTAATAAAGGGCAAATTAATTGTTGTTTTTTGTGCAGATGACAATTCAATTTTTGCCTTTTCAGCAGCTTCTTTTAATCTTTGGTGAGCAATTTTGTCTTCTCTCAGATTAATTCCGTTTTGTTTTTTAAAGTCATTTACCAACCAATCAATAATTGCATCATCAATATCATCTCCTCCCAAATAATTATCTCCATTGGTTGCTTTTACTTCAAAGACACCGTCACCTAATTCCAATATAGAGACATCAAAAGTTCCTCCACCAAAATCAAATACCAAAATGGTGTGATCGTTTGATTTGTCAAGACCATATGCCAATGCTGCTGCTGTTGGTTCATTAATTATTCTAAGCACATTTAATCCTGCAATTGCACCAGCATCCTTGGTTGCTTGTCTTTGCGCATCGGAAAAATAAGCAGGAACTGTAACTACTGCGTCTTTAACTGGATGCCCAAGATATGCTTCAGCATCTCTTTTCATTTTTTGCAAAATCATTGCAGAAACTTGTTGTGGCGTATACTTTTTACCGTCTATTTCGACAACAAAATCTTTATCCCCCATATGTCTTTTAATAGAACGAACAGTATGTTCTGGATCAACAATTGCTTGGTTTCTTGCATGTCTTCCAACAACAATATCGTTGCCTTTTATTGTCACAACGCTTGGAGTTGTTCTCTCTCCTTCTGAATTGTTGATTATTTTTGACTTTCCAGCTTCCATAACTGCAACTGCTGAAAAGGTTGTTCCTAAATCAATTCCTATTGCTTTTGTCATTTTCTCACCTTCCATCCAATATTATTTTTAGTTTATTTTTGTCAGGAACAAAATCTTCCAATTTTGCTCCTTCTATTGTTTTTCCTCCAGCCTCAAGGTATTGCTTAAATTCCCTGATTGACTGCGGGTCTTCCTTGTTTACAAAAAAATTAACATTAAACCAAATTGAAGTTTGTTCTCCAATTGGATGACACGTTGCTATTCTGCATTCAAGAGGCTTTACTGGATGAATTGTGCATCCTTTTTGTGGCGAGTAAAAGATACATTGTCCATAAGGCTTGTCTTTCCTCAATAATTTCGGTCTTTCTCTTGTTGTGTTGAACTTCGTTATTGGTTCGAGGAATTTTTCCTCTAGTTCTTTTGTTGATATTCCCAAAAATGATGCAATCCTTTCTTTATCTCCTGGAGCCAATACTCCAGAACCATGCATACAAGCATAGTCACATTTTGGACAATTTTTTTCACAATGTGCTAATTCAATTACTTCCTTGAGGGGGGTTAGTTTGTGCATTTTCAATGTCTTTCTTTTTTTTGCTTACTTTAACTTTTGCAGGCCTTAACACTTCATCATAATGCAAATAACCTTTTTGGAATTCATCGAGCACAATATCGTCTTCTTCAGCTTCTTCTGCAATCAGAGCTTCGTGATATTTTGGATCAAACTTTTTTCCTTTCGATTGAAATGGCTTAACTTTGTATGACTCTAGAAGGGAGTGAAGCTGATGCTTAATCAGCTCTATTCCCTTTTGGAATTCTTGATGGTTGTGCACATGATTTAATGAAAGCTCTAAGCTATCTACAATAGTAAGCAAATCCTTAAGCACATGCTGTGCTGCCATTTGCTTAAAACGATCTTGTTCTGCTTCCATTCTTTTTCTATAATTCTCAAAATCTGCTTGAACTCTTTTTACTAAATTAGTTAATTCTTCAACTTGTTGCTTGTAATTTTGAAGGTCGTCTATTTTTGTTTCTCCTTTTTGCTCCATTGTTTCTTTTTTCTTTGTCATAAAATTATATGATTCTAAGGAGG
>JAWCRX010000087.1:0-3660 GCA_038869035.1 Candidatus Woesearchaeota archaeon
GCAAATTATAGTGTGGCCTTTTTTTAAGCCGTGCTTCTCAGTCCAATCTTTTGGCAGAGAAACAACCAAGGATGATCCGAATCCGATTAATTTTCTCTGATCCAAGTCAAACCCCCCCATATATCAATTATATTTCTTATACTAAATATATAATATATGGAATAAGTATATATATTTAACGCATCTTAGTAGATAAGTGGGGGGTGAACCATGGAAGATTTCAACGAAGACAACTTTTATGCGGAAGAACACCGTTATGAATTGTTAGACAACGATGAAATTACTGCCGAAGAAGAAGCTTGGATGGCAGGCCATGACGAAGCTGAGTGGTAGAACAAAATTAATGTTTTGATAAGATTCAGAGAGGTGTAAAAATGGGCATTGCAACATTATTGGGCTTGGATGGAAAAATGTCAGATCCAGAGATAATGGAGAAAGTAGACCTTGCAACAAAAAATCACATCGAAGAAATTGAACTCCAAGACAGAAAAGGAAGAAAGATTACTATTAACATTCATGACATTAAGCAAATAAGTGGACAATTTCTAAGTTAAGTTTTGAAAAAAAGAGATTTCTTAAAAAAATTTGGATAAATTAAGGGCAATCTTAAGACTTCATCGGTTCTGAATACATATCTTGTTGCATTGTATTCATCGTTAGCTCCTTGGACAGTTTCAAGGTAAGGGCGCTCAAGAAGAACATCCAGATCTACTAAGCTAAAACCAGGAAAGTACTGCCTGATAAATGCAACAACGTTTCATTGAATTTTTCCTCTATTGACATTTGCTTTGTGAACAACGGGCTGGTTTTTAATCATTGCTAAAATCTATCATTTATTTTCAATATCGATAAATTCAATATTGTAAATAATTAATAATTCCGCAAACTATTTAAACAAACTTGTCTTTTATTTAATTATAATTTATCGACGACAAAATCTTTATTCGTTGAACAAAAATGATAGAACAATCTAGAGAAAAATATGGTGCAGAAGAAATCCAAGTTTTGGAAGGCTTAGAGGCAGTTAGAAAACGCCCTGCAATGTATATTGGAGGAACTGGCACTCCAGGATTACATCATCTTATCTGGGAAGCAGTAGATAATGCAATTGACGAAGCATTAGCAGGCTTCTGTACAAAAATTGTTGTGAGAATAAACAAAGATGGCAGCTGCACCGTAATTGATAATGGAAGAGGAATTCCTGTTGAAAAGCATCCAAAATTTAACAAATCTGCTTTAGAAATAGTAATGACTGTTTTGCATGCTGGTGGCAAATTTGACAAAAAAGCATACAAAGTTGCTGGAGGTTTACACGGAGTAGGAATTTCAGTTGTTAATGCACTTTCTACCTGGCTTGAAGTCACAGTAAAAAGAGATGGGAAAATTCACTTCCAAAGATATGAAAATGGTAAGCCGACATCAGAAATAAAAATAATTGGAGAAACAGCAGAAAGAGGAACAATTGTAACATTTATGCCCGATAGTTCTATTTTTGAAAGTATTGAATTTCATTATGATATTCTTGCCAACAGATTAAGAGAACTTGCCTTCATAAACAAAGGCTTAGAAATCATTCTTGAAGATGAAAGAGTAGAAAAAAGGCAAGAGTTCAAATATGAGGGAGGCATAGTTTCTTTTGTTGAATATTTAGATGAAAACAAAAAAATTTTGCACAAACCAATTTATTTTGTCAGACAAAAAGATGATACAATTGTAGAAATTGCAATGCAATACAATGATGGCTATAATGAAAACGTGTTTTCGTTTGCGAATAATATCAATACTCGTGATGGTGGAACTCATCTGGTTGGCTTTAGAACAGCAATCACCCGCGTTTTGAATAACTTTAGTGAGAAACTAAAGTATAATATGAGGCTAACTGGAGAAGATGTACGTGAAGGACTAACTGCAGTTATCTCTGTAAAGCTTCCAAATCCACAATTTGAAGGACAAACAAAAGGAAAGCTTGGAAATTCAGACATCAAAGGAATTGTTGACTCAATTGTAAGTGAAGGATTAACAATTTTCCTTGACGAAAATCCTCAAGTTACTAAAATAATTCTTGATAAATGCCTTAATGCAGCAGAAGCAAGGGAAGCTGCAAGAAAAGCTCGTGAATTGACACGAAGAAAGGGTGCTTTGGAGTTCTCTTCATTACCTGGAAAACTTGCTGACTGTCAAAATCGTGATCCGACAAAATGTGAAATCTATCTCGTGGAAGGAGATTCAGCCGGAGGTAGTTGCAAACAAGCCCGCCACAAGGAATTCCAAGCAATTCTGCCATTAAAAGGAAAAATCTTGAATGTAGAAAAAGCCCGCTTAGATAAAATCTTCAAAAACAATGAAATTACAACAATGATTACAGCAATTGGTACGGGAATCGCAGAAGAATTCAAACTTGAAAAGGCCCGCTACCACAAAATTATTATTATGACTGATGCAGATGTAGACGGCGCTCACATTCGAACTTTATTATTGACATTCTTTTATCGTCATATGTCTAAGTTAATAGAAGCCGGCTATGTTTACATAGCTCAACCTCCTCTTTACAAAATCCAAAAAGCAAAACAAATAAAATATTGCTACAATGAAGAAGAGCTTCAAAAAGCCCTTGATGAAATTGGCAAAGATGCCAACATCCAGCGTTATAAAGGTTTAGGAGAAATGAATCCCCAACAACTTTGGGAAACAACAATGGACCCTTCCGTAAGAAAGTTAATGCAGGTAACATTAGAAGATGCAGTTGAAGCTGACAGAATTTTTACAATTCTTATGGGTGACGAAGTAGAACCAAGAAGAAAATTCATTGAAGAGAATGCAAAGAGAGTAGCTAATTTAGACATTTAATAACACTTAAAGTCTATTTGCTCAAATCTGAAAAATACAAAAAATTGTTTGAATTAGGTAAAATATTACCTTTTGAATACAATCTTTGTTATTTCCTTTTCCAGATCAGCAACATCACTTACAAAATTATATTTTAACCTGAAAGCATCGATCTTTTTCTGTGGAACAATATCTGTCTTTGAAAGATAAATTAATGTTGGCTTGTTATGTTTTAATATTTCTTTGTATAATTGTTCTTGTTGTTCCAGAGGATAAGGTTCTGTTAAATCAAATACATAGACAATAATGTTTGCTAAATATTTTAGCGCAATGACTGCCTGTTTTTCAAATATATTCATCTTATCAAATCTGTTTAAAGTTCCTGGTGTATCAAGAAATTGAATTTTTTGAAACCTTATTTCCTTATAACCAGCATTTATTCCAAGTGTTGTAAAAGCATAGGGTGCTATTTTTGCTTTTGCGCCCGTTAATTTAGATAACAAAGTTGTTTTTCCAATATTTGGGAATCCTACAATGCAAACGGTTGGCAAGTTTTTAACGTCTGGGAAATTTCTAAAGATTCTTCTTGCATTTTCTAAAAACACAAGATATTTATCTGCCTGGTTCATTATTGATGAAATTCTTCCAAAATATGCGTTTTTTATTTTTCTGACTTCTTCAACAGTATTTGCCGCTCTAATTTTATGCAAACTGTCCCTCGATATCTTTTTTGTGTTTTCTATAACCCAATTTATTGAGCCAAGAGATTTTTTCAACTCATTATAATCTACAAAACATTTTATCAGCTCGATATAAAAAGGAGTTACATTTCTT
>JAWCRX010000088.1:0-3648 GCA_038869035.1 Candidatus Woesearchaeota archaeon
ACCAAGTAGATGCTGCAATAAAAAATCTAAGAAGCGAAAACATTTTTTTGAGAAGAAATGCTGGAAACCTTTTGAAGAATCTTATTGCATCAATTTTGACAGCAAAAGAAGCAGACATAAAGACCTTAGCAATGGCTACTGGAGTAGAGGAATCGGAACTTAGAAAATTTTTAGAGCACTTGGAAAAAGAAGGTGTAGTTAAAGAAGATAAAGGAAAGTTTAAATTAAAAGTAAAAAAGTAATTTCCATGAGCGACAAAAACAAAGTAGAAGCAGTCTTGTTTTCTGCAGGAAAAAAAGTAGAGCTTTCTGAAATAGCAAGATTATGCAGGCTTTCTCAAGAAAGAACTTTAGAGCTTCTGAAGGAAATACAACAGGACTATAATTCACGTGACTCTTCTCTTAAAGTTTTTGATGAAGGCACAGCTTGGAAGATAACTGTAAAAGAAGATTACTTGCCAATTGTCCAAAACATTGTTGCTGAAACTGAATTAGAAAAATCTCTGATGCAGACTTTGGCAGTAATTGCTTGGAAATATCCTGTGACTCAGGCAGAAGTAATCAAAATCCGTCATAATAAAGCATATGATCATATGAAACAATTAGAAGAAATGGGCTTTGTTGCGAAGGAAAAATATGGCAGAACCTTTAGGCTTAGATTGACGCCCAAATTCTTTAATTACTTTGATTTGCCTGACAAAAAGCATGCAAAAGAAGCTTTCAAGGATGTGCTTCCTGCAGAAACAATTAAGAATATTGAAGGTGCAGAAAGGGAAATTGAAGAAACTGAGCAGCTAAGAGAAGAGATGATAAAAAAGAAAGAAGAGATTGAAGCAGAAATAAGGAAAAATCGTGAAGAAGAAGCCAAAAAAGAGGCAACGCTTGGGGAGGAGTTAGAGGAAATAGAAGAAAAATTAGAGTTTAAAGAAACTCTAGAACAAGAGAAAGAAATTGTTGAAGAGGAAAGAAGCCCAAAAGAAACAGAAGAGTTTGTCAAGAAAGAGGAGAAAAAGATCAAGAAATTGAAAAAAGAAGAGCATGAATTAAAGCAGGTTATTAAAGAAGAAATTGCCAATGTTGAAGAGAAGGAAGAAAAAGAAATCAAAAAAATAAAGGAAGACATTAAGGATCTTGAAGAAAAGAAAGAAAGAAAATTCTATGATTAACATGCTGCACCTTTTATGCCCAAACTGCAAGAATTATATGAACTATCAGCCAAATAAATCTTTAGGAAGCAAAAGAAAAAAGTGTGTTTATTGTGGAAAATCATTTGCTATAAACAAAAATGTTATTAAGAACACTTGAAATGCTTTTTGGCCTCAACTGAACTTGGTGTTTATTATAATCTCTTGCTCCTTTCTTCTCTCTTCATCTTTCTTCTCCTAATTTTTTTATCGTGATTTCAACAAGACTTCCAGAATTAAGATCATCTTGCAAAAGTTTTAGGATGACAATTACTGCCTGCTTTCCATGTTTTGCAATTTTTTTGTTATTGTAAATTGTTTCATGGTGTAGAACTAGCTTTTTGGAGATTATGAATCTGAAGCGTCCTATATTGACCTCTTACTTCAGCCCTTATTTTTGCCTCATAATCCTCTTTTTGTTTTTTAGTCATGAAGTAATGCCATTTTTTTGGGATAGGAATTTTTACTTCTCTGAAAACACCTATTTTTTCTCTTGCTGCAAAGTCATATTCAGATCCAACTACTGTTGTCAACAAAGGTTCAAGAATAAAAGGAAGATTGACGCGTTCACCAACGGTTATCAGTGTAGGCTCTGGAAAATACCCTTCAACCATCTTTCCAAGATCACGATTTTCCTCATAAACATGATCATTTAATTTTATTTTATATCTTATAACAGTTATTTGTTCCCCGTTTATTGAGGCAACATCTGGCCGGCCATTGCTTTTTCTCATGTCTGCTTTAACTTCAGAAATAATTCTTAATATGATTTGAGAAACTTCCTCTTTATTATTTTGTGTAGCTTCTATCTGTTTTACTGCCTCATCTAAGCTTATCTTATCCCATCTTTTAGCGACATAGTCTAAAAACTGCCTGAATTCAGGAGGAGAACGTTTGTATGACCAAACCATTTCAGGCTTTTCTCCTTTATGTTTTGCAAGGATAAATCTTTGAAAATAATCTAATGTATTGCTTATTGGTTTTGGTTCATATATTGGTGGCATATTAATGGGTAATGTATAAGCTATATAAATCTTATGTTATTTTGTTACTGTATAGTAAATATTATTTTAATAATTATTATCTATATTGAAAATAAATATCTCTTTCCCCTACTTTTGTCGTCAATAACACAAACGTTTTTAAACACAATTCACTTCTCATTTATCGTCGACAAAGTATTTTTTATGGAGCAAAAAATTATTCCTCGTCTGATTGAAGAAGAAATGAAGCAGAGCTACGTAGATTATGCCATGTCAGTCATCATTGGAAGGGCTCTTCCAGACATTAGAGACGGATTAAAGCCCGTTCACAGAAGAATTTTGTTTGCAATGAATGACATGGGATTATTGCATAATAAGCCTTTTAAGAAGTCTGCAAATGTTGTAGGAACTGTATTAGGAAAGTATCACCCTCACGGAGACTCTTCTGTTTATGATGCATTAGTAAGATTGGCTCAGGATTTTTCGCTAAGATATCCTCTTGTAGATGGTCAAGGAAATTGGGGCAGCATTGATGGGGATGCTGCAGCTGCATACCGTTATACAGAAGTCCGCCTTAAAAAAATTGCAGAAGAATTATTGGCAGATATAGAAAAAGAAACAGTAGATTTTGGCAACAATTTTGATGGTACATTAAAAGAGCCAGTGGTTTTGCCATCCAAAATTCCCAATTTACTCATTAATGGCTCCTCAGGAATAGCAGTTGGAATGGCAACAAATATTCCTCCTCACAATATCTCAGAAATCTGTGATGCCCTTATTTTGCAGATATCAAATCCAAATGTGCAACTAAAAGATTTAATGCAATTTATTCGTGGCCCAGATTTTCCAACCGGAGGCATTATTCTAGGGAAATCTGGCATCATAGATGCATATTCTTCAGGCAGAGGAAAAATAATTGTTATGGCAAAAACAACAATAGAAGATCACAAAACAAAAAAAGCAATTGTTGTAAAAGAAATTCCTTATCAAGTAAATAAGTCTGCAATGATAGAAGAAATTGCTAATCTTGTCAAAGAAAAAAAAATTATCGGAATTTCAGACATTCGTGACGAATCAGATAGGGAAGGAATGAGAATTGTCTTGGAGCTAAAAAAAGATGCCAACCCGGAAGTTGTCCTAAACCAACTTTATTCTCACACAAACATGCGGACAACATTTGGGGTAATAATGCTTGCATTAGTTGACAATGAGCCAAAGATTCTTTCTTTAAGAGATATTTTGGAAAAATTTATCGAACACAGAAAAAATGTTATAAAAAGAAGAACGCAATTTGACTTGAAGAAAGCAGAAGAAAAGCTCCATGTTCTTGAAGGGTTAATCGTTGCATTAAACAATATCGAGCCAGTAGTTGAAAAAATAAAAAAGAGCAAGGATGCAGAAATTGCCAAACAGATGTTAATGAAAGACTATTCTCTTTCAGAAATCCAGGCAAAATCTATTTTTGAGATGCGCCTACAAAGA
>JAWCRX010000089.1:0-3600 GCA_038869035.1 Candidatus Woesearchaeota archaeon
ATCCCTGCAAAGAACATGTGTTTGCTTGATAAATGAGTCAACTGTTGATATCACCTTTCTTTCGAATTTTTCCTCTGTTGAAAATTTCTTCCTTAGTTTTTCAAAAAGCCATGAATCATATATTTTGTTAAGGGAAACATCAAGAGCTTCATTTATTGCATTAAGAAATTTTTCTTTTCTAAAATATATCAAAATCATTGCATTAGAGATGATGAATATTGCTCCAATTATGAATGTAAATGCAACTGCAGGACTAAATTCAAAGAAAAAAATTGCCCAAATGGCTGCAATCGTTGAAAGGATAAAAAAGGCAATTATGCTGTGAATTTTTTCTGTAATTGTTGTTGCTAGACAATCAGAAAATGGTTTTTTTTGAATTTTTGCCAACTTTGCAGCCCTATATGGCTCTCCGCCAACAGAGGAGCCAGAAGCAATCATGTCTATTGCTGATCCTGCAAAATATATTGGAACAATTTGCTTGAAATTGACACGAGTGACTTTTTTTACAACAATATGCCATTTTTTGCTCATTATTAAAAGAGAGAAAAATCCACTAAGAATTGCTAAGAAAATGTAACTGACATTTACTCCAAAAATAAGATGTTTTATCTTATCTATTCCTATTTGTTCTATAGCTTTAATAAATATGGAAGCAGATATTAAAAAAACAACTGCAATAAACCATCTCTCAGTCTCTTTTATGGATGACATATTTAGTATGATTTAGCGAAGTAGCACCAAACCTTTGCATCACTACTGCACTGCGGGCATTTTTCTCCATCGATTTTGTCCTGTTCAAATGGAATGTTAATTGATTTTGCTCCATGTGTTTTGTCTTTTATCCAGTCTTCACATTCTGAATTGTTGCAAAAAGGCGCCAATACAAGCTTTCTTGACTCAATTGCCTTTTCGAATTCATGCCATGTCCTGCAGACGATTGTATTTACTTGAATGTTTTGTTTTGCGTTTTCAAATAATTCATTTTGTATCTCGTCGAGAAGAGCAGGAATCTTCTTCTGCAGGTCCTTGATTTTAACAGCAATTTTCTGACTATCATTTCTTTTTACAGCAACAACTTGATTTTGGTCAATATCTTTTGGGCCAAGCTCTATTCTAATTGGAACTCCTTTCATCTCCCAGTCATTAAATTTAAAGCCAGGTGTCTTGTCTTCCCTTTCGTCAAGAATTGGAGAGAAGTCTTTTAATTGTTCGGCAATCTTTTTTGCCTCTTTCATCACTTTTTCTTTTGTGTCTTCCTTATAGATTGGCACAATTACAAGCTTTTCAGTTGCCACATTTGGCGGAATGATGAGTCCTTTATCATCTGAGTGCATCATTATCATCACTCCAATGGACCTTGTTGTGAACCCCCAAGAATTTTGCCAGACAAACTGCTCTTTTTCATTTTTGTCCTTGAATTTTATGTTAAATGCCTTTGAAAAATTCTGGCCAAGATGATGGGAAGTGCACCCTTGAATTGCCTTTCCTGTCGGCAAAAATGTTTCTGCACTTAAAGTGTAGTCAGCTCCTGCAAATTTTTCTTTTTCTGTCTTTCTGCCAAGAATAACAGGGACTGCATAAAGCTGCTCGTATGTTTGCCTGTAAACTTCAAGCATTTCTCTTGCTTCTTGCTCTGCTTCTTCTTTTGTTGCAAATGCAGTATGGCCTTCCTGCCAAAGGAATTCCCTGCTTCTTAGAAACGGGACTGGATTTTTGAACTCCCATCTAACAACATTGCACCACTGGTTTATCTTTAATGGGAGGTCTTTGTAGCTACGGATCCATTTTGCATAGGCATCATACATTATTGTCTCTGAAGTGGGCCTTATTGCCAATTTTTCTGTGAGAGGGGTTTCTCCAGCATGTGTTACCCATGCAACTTCAGGGGTGAAGCCTTCAACATGCTCTGCCTCTTTTGCAAACATTTTTTCAGGGATGAACAAGGGAAAATAAGCATTTTTTACCTTTCTTTTTTTGAACTCTAAATCCATGTGTTTTTGCACAGTTTCCCAGATAGAATAAGATCTTGGCTTGAAAACATAGCACCCTGAAATATCTGTATATTCAATTAAGTCTGCTTTTGTAATAATATCAATAAACCATTTACTTATGTCTTCATCTTTCTTTGCGCCAATGCCTATATCTTTTCTCTCTCCCATATTGATGTGTGGTGTTGTTTGTTTTTAAAACTATTTGTGACACAGAAATTCACAACATTAAAATATGCTTCTAAAGTGGCTTATTGCATGAGAAAGTCATTATTGTTGCTATTAATGTTGCTATTAATATTCCTGACGGCATGCTCGCAAGTTAATGTAGCAAATCAACTCAATGAAAAATACAAAACAAACCCTCTTGATTACCCAGAGAATTTTCCTGAGTCTTACAAGAAAGATATTTGCCAGCTGACAGAGGGGCTAAAGGAAGATTGCGTTGATACAGAAAGTGCTGTTGGAATGTATGCAACATTTAGGCACAAACAAATAATTGCTGATGAGCAATATCTTTCTGTTGTGAATAACAGGACAAAACTTGCAAGCGAAGGGTTTAGATGTGGTGACATTGATGATATACAACAAGGAGCAGTTGAAGTAAATGCTTCCGCAGAAAAAAGCAGAGAAGCTCTTGTTTATTTGCAGCAGTTGGTTAATAAATATCCTCTTCAGTCTTACTATCTGCATATTTCCAGCAAAAGTGTAGAGGAATTAAACAATTCTTACGAACAAAGAGTACAAAATCAGACAAGGGAAGTAAGAATAATCTCAAAATTTTGTAGTAATGAAACAGCAAATATAAAAGAAATTCCAATAAAAGCAATAAATCCACGTTGAAAGTCGCCATTGGCCAGTCTATTGGCCAGTGAGAGCTTATTTCTCCTTCTGAGACAACAGGAAGCAGTTGAGTGCAATGGAATTATTTCAACTGAACATGACTTTCAACATAGCAAAGCAATAAGTTAATTTTAAATAGAGGATTTCTGAAGCAAGATTATGGCGCTTCGTGAACCAGAGTCAATGGATGAATGTGTGTATCACACAATTAGAAAAACTGGAGATGCTTCTATAAGAGCTTGGGTTTTCAGGGAAAAATGCCCCAAATGCAAGAAAGCTTTAATGGGAAAATATGACGAGAAAGGAAATGTAAAGATAAGGCAAAAGGAATATCGTTGCCTAGAATGTGGCTATGTCGAAGGAAAAGACTCCTACGAAAACAAATTGATGTGTAATATTCAATATCAGTGTGGCAAATGTAAGAATGAAGGAGAAATGCAAGTGCCTTTTAAGAGGAAAAAAGTGAAAAGATTTGATGAGGAAGAAGGCAGGGAAAAAATGGTTGATGCAGTTGTTTTTGAATGTCAGAAGTGCAAGGAAAAAATATATATAACAAAAAAGATGAAGTAATTCTTTAAGTTTTTAAGATGTGTTCTATAGAACATAAATATTTATATATTATTAACGGTTTATTACTTGTATGGGTGTAGCTAAAGTTACTAGAAATTATCAAGTAACAATTCCTAAGGATGTAAGAATGATTCAAGATATTGAAGTAGGCGATACTGTGCTATTTTCTGTAGAAGGTGAAAAAACTCATTTTTTAAAA
>JAWCRX010000090.1:0-3588 GCA_038869035.1 Candidatus Woesearchaeota archaeon
AATCGTTGCATTAAACAATATCGAGCCAGTAGTTGAAAAAATAAAAAAGAGCAAGGATGCAGAAATTGCCAAACAGATGTTAATGAAAGACTATTCTCTTTCAGAAATCCAGGCAAAATCTATTTTGGAGATGCGCCTACAAAGACTTGCTTCATTAGAACAACAAAAAATCCGTGATGACCACAAGTCAGCTGTCATCTTGATTTCAGAATTGAAACTCATTCTTTCATCAGAAGAAAAAATCAAGGAAATCATCAAAAATGAATTGCTTGAATTAAAACAAATATATGGCGATCCAAGAAGAACACAAATCGAAGGGGAAGAAGTCGAAATTATTGAAACAGAAGACTTGATAAGGGAGGAGGATGTTGTTGTCACATTAAGTCATGCTGGCTATATAAAAAGAATATCTCTCCAAGAATACCGCGAGCAAAACCGTGGCGGCAAAGGCATCATAGCAGCAACAACAAAAGAGGAAGATTTTGTCGAAGATTTGTTTGTTGCCTCAACTCATGCATCGTTGCTTGTTTTCACAAACAAAGGCATTGTTCATTGGCTCAAAGTCTACCAACTTCCAGAAGCATCACGACAATCTAAAGGCACTCCTATTGTTAACTTAGTCGAAATTGAACAAGGCGAAAAAATTAGTGCAGTAATTCCAGTAAGACAATTCCAGCCAAACAATTATTTGCTTTTCTGCACAAAAAAAGGAATTGTAAAGAAAACTGCTCTTGAAGAATACTCAAATCCGAGAAAAGGAGGCATAATTGCTGTTTTACTTGATGAAGGCGACGATTTAATTGATGTAAAACTTGCTTCTGGAGCAGACGAGATAATTATTGCAACTAAAAATGGAAATGCTGTTCGTTTTTCAGAGCAAGATGTTCGTCCAACTGGAAGAGCAACTCATGGAGTAATTGGAATAACGCTAAAAGAAGATCAAGTTATTGGCATGGTAAATACAAATGAAGGCAAATCTTTGCTTACAGTCACAGAGCTTGGCTATGGAAAGAGAACTCCTGTTGACGATTACCGTCTAATAAGCAGAGGAGGAGTTGGTGTTATTAACATAAAAATAACTGACAAAAATGGAAAAGTTGCAGCAATTAAAGCAGTAAATGAAAACGATCAGATAATGTTGGTAACAAAACAAGGAATTGCAATAAGAGTGCCAGTAAACCAAATCTCAGAAATTGGCAGAAACACCCAAGGAGTAAGAATAATTAAACTTGAGCAAGGTGACAATGTAACTGCATGCGCAAAGATTGTTGTTTAGCAAGCCAAACATTTTTAAGCATATTTCTCTGTAAATAAATTATGGCTAATATTACACTTCTTAATGATATTGGAGTAGTTGTAATAGCTGCAACTTTGATTGCAATAATTATACAAAGATTAAGGCAGCCATTAATTCTTGGCTATGTTGTTGCAGGAGTCATAATTGGTCCTTTAGTTGCTGGCTTAATAAGCGACCCTTCAACAATTACAATCCTTTCAGAGCTAGGAATAATGTTCCTGATGTTCATTATAGGAATGGAACTTGACTTAAGCAAACTAAAAGGTGTTGGTACAACTTCTGCTTTTATTGGTTTGCTTCAAGTCATCTTTACAGCTTTGTTAGGATTTGGAGCAGCTCAAGCCTTTGGCCTTGATATCATGCGTTCAATTTATATTGGCTTAATAGTTTCATTTTCCTCTACTCTTGTCGTCTTAAAACTATTATCTGACAGAAATGACCTTGACTCTTTACATGGGCAAATTGTCTTGGGAATAATGGTCATACAAGATATTCTTGCTGTCTTAGCATTATCTCTTCTAACATCAATAAATGAATACTCTGCAGAAGCAATAGAAATTATTTTACTAAAAGGAATTGCAATTGTTGCTGTTGCTTATATTATTTATCGTTTCATCTTTCCTTATTTTTTCAGGGAAGCTGTGCGTTCGACAGAACTTTTATTCATAAGTTCCCTAACAATTATGTTTTCATTTGCAGCCCTTGCCTATCAATTAGACTACTCTTTAGCAATTGGAGCTTTTGTTGCAGGAGTCTGTCTTGGCTCGACAACTTTCCGTCATGAAATTCAAGGAAGAGTAAAGCCATTAAAAGACTTTTTCTTAGTTATGTTTTTTGTAACTCTTGGAATGCAAATTGCATTTGACAATATTACTAATTCAGCAGTGGTGTTAACAATTTTAGTTGTTCTTGCATTAATTGTCAAACCAATACTAACTTTTTTCATAATGAAATTTCTCCGCTATAGCAACAGAACTGCATTTTTGTCAAGCATCAAAATTGCCCAAATAGGAGAATTCTCATTAATTTTAGTTGCACAAGGAATCATTTTTGGCCATATTGGCTCAAATATTTTTTCAGTCACTATTCTCATAACTATCTTAACAATGGTGTTAACAGCTTATATTCTAAAATATGAGCAATTAATTTTCAAAATCTTTGAGCCTTTAATTAAGCCATTTGACAGTTGGCTGAATATTGAGGAAGAAAAATTCCAAAACTTAACGGAAGAAAAATTAAAAAATCACACAATTATTCTTGGCTATCACAGAACCGCTTCTTTGATGATAAAAGAACTTATAAAAACGAACAAAAAATTCGTCGTAGTTGACTACAATCCAGATGTCATTCTTCGTCTGATTAAAAAAGATATTCAATGCATCTGTTCTACAATTACTAATCCTGATTTGTATAATTTGGTTAATGTAAAAGACGCATCAATGATAGTTTCAGCAGTCCATACAGTAGAAAACAATGTAGCAATGGTTTCCCAAATTCGCGACATAAACAAAAATGCCTTGGTTATTGTTGTTGCACGCTATGATGAAGAAGCCGAAAAATTATATGAAGCAGGAGCTGACTTAGTTATTGTTCCTGGCAATCTTACTTCCAGAAGCTTAGCAAACCTTGTCTCAAAACCATACGAGAAAAAAATCAGAGAACTTGGACAAATATATTATGAAGAACTTCATCAAAGCAAGAAATTGCCTGTTGATGAGTTATAGATTATGTACAGTGTTCTATGCAGACGTTTACTTTGAAGCCATAATGACTCTAATTCAGGTCATGGATTATGTTGAATATGATGAATTTATGGAAACTGCAATTAAGACAATAGGAAAGAGAGCATAAAAGATGCAGATTATATTGTTTGTGCTATTTTAGTTAATGCTGTTTTATATGGACAAATGACGAGGATTTCTTATCTCAAAAATTATTTCCTAAAAGATCGACTGCAGAGTTTTTAGAAGAAAACAAATAAAGTCTTCACTGAACTATAATTTTATATATTCTACAACGAACTTTTTCCCATGCGTGGCTTAGTCATAACAAATAAAGGAATGGAAGCCATTGCAGAAGAAGAGGTGAACAGTTTACTTAAGACAAAAACTAAAACTTCTTCTACTGTAGTGAGCTTTGAAATAAAAGCTTTGATAGATTTATGTAGATTATGTTATCGTGGACAAACATTTAATCGCGTGCTTTACTTGATTTTTGATTTTAAGTTCAATGAAAATGATTTTTGGGAGCTAATGGAAAAAAATTTTCAAAAAATCGAATTAGGCGAATTT
>JAWCRX010000091.1:0-3512 GCA_038869035.1 Candidatus Woesearchaeota archaeon
CCACCAAATTTGTAGCCATTTATTTGTCTGTCTTTTACAAGGTGATCAAATGGAGTTTTTTCCAATATATCGTTGTCTCCAAGATATTCAAATATTTTTTTATTGAATACAAAAAATCCGCCATTTATCCATTCGTTTAGTGGTGGCTTTTCCTTAAAGCTGATTATCACATCTTCGCTGTTAAGCTCAACTATTCCAAATTGAGAAGTTGGATGTACGACTGTAATTGTGGCAATTTGTTTTTTTTTAAGATGAAAATCAAGTAAATCTCTAATATTTATGCTTGCCAAGCCATCTGCATAAGTACAAAAGAAAACATCTCCTCTAATACATCTTTGAATCTTTTTGATTCTACCTCCAGTCATCGTATCTAATCCAGTATCGACAAAAGTCATCTTAAAGTCTTTAAATTTCTTCATTTCATTTTCAATCTTGCTAGCTTCATAACCCAAACAAATGATAAAATCATTAAACCCAAAATGCTGATATAATTTCATAACATGCCACAATATTGGCTTATCACCTATTTTGACCAATGGTTTTGGAACTGATACCTCTCTCCCCAAGCGCATTCCCCTTCCACCTGCCAGAATAACTACTTGCGGTTTTATCATTTTGCAAAAAATTCTTTGATTATTCTTTTTAAAATTATCCAGCCATCTTTAAGACGAATCTTTGATTCTCCTTTTCTTACATGATAGTGAATCGGAATTTCTTTTATTTTGAATCCCCTTTTCAATGCTTTACATGTAATTTCTGCCTCAATGTCAAATCCTTCAGCACCTAAATCTTGAAGTTTTTTTATTTTAAATGCTCTTAAACCAGTATTGATGTCCTTTAGTCTTGCATTATATAAAAGATTTATTAATCCAGTGTGGACAAAATTTCCCAATCTATGCAAAAATCCAATGTCTTTGAAATTTCTTACGCCCATAACCATATCATATCTTGGCATTAGCTTGAGAAGTTGAGGAATATACTCTGGAGGATATGAGCAATCACAATCAATCAAAACAACAACATCATATTTTTTTTGTTTTGCAACCTCGACTGCTTTCCTTACCCCCCATCCTTTTCCATAACCGCCTCGATCATAAACTTCAACTTTATTTTTTTTAGCAATTTCTCTTGTACCATCTTTTGAACCCTGGTCAGAAAGAAAGAAAGGAATCTTGAGTTTTTTCATCCTTTTAATCATTTCAGAAATACTTTCTTTCTCATTATAAGTAGGCAAACAAACAACTGCTTTTACTTTAGATTTTTTTTGTACCATGCTATTGTCTCTTTCAAGCCATTTTCAAAAGAATATTTTGGTTTCCAGCCAAGAACTTTATGAGCTTTATCACTCGCTAAATACTGACGATCTATTTCTCCTTTAATTTTCTCCTTTAAAAGAATTTTTGGCTCTATTTTTTTACCCATCATTTTTATTATTGTAGCAACAACATCCTTTGCACTTATTCCTTTTCCAGTACCCATGTTAAATGCCTCTCCCATTACTTCTTTCCTATCAAGTTGCTCTGCAAGCATCAGATATCCGTTGACAGCATCTTTCACATACATATAATCTCTTTCGGGAGTGCCATCGCTTCTTATTATTGGAACTTCATTTCTCAAAATACTTCTTACTGTTCCAGGGATGATTCTATCATAATTGTAGTCTCCTCCACCATAAAGATTTGCGCATCTCGTAATGCCAACTGGCAAATTGTAAGTAACAAAATAACTCTGAGCCAAAATATCGGCACATGCTTTTGAAGCATCGTAAGAAAATCTTCCACTCAAAGGAGTATCTTCGAAATAAGGGAGTTTTTTTTGAGGACCATAAGCTTTATCGCTTGATGCAACAACAATTCTTTTTACTCCTAATTGCCGAGTTGCTTCTAAAACATTCCATGTCCCTTTTATATTTGCTTCAAATGTAGACAAAGGAGAGCGATTTGCAACTAGAACTTGTGATTGGGCAGCCAGATGAAACACCGTATCGACAGCATATTCATTAACAGCCCTTTCAATAGTATGAAAGTCAGTCAATGAACCATTTATGAGGTTTATTTTTTTGTGCAAATTTTGGATGTAGAAATTTGAATTTGGAACAATATCATGAACAATTGTTGTTACCTCTGCTCCTTGATTAGCAAGCTCTAATGTAAGCCAGCTTCCAAGAAAACCTGTTGCACCAGTAACAAGTACTTTTTTGTCTTTCCAAAAACTCCCCATGTCTAATAATAGAGGATGAAGCTTTATAAAGTTACCTATGTCTTTTGCTTAAGATGTCTGAAAAAATAAAGAAATTAATACAGGACAAAAATAAGTTTTTTTCCTTAATAATTGTTGCAGTGGCTTTCGCAATATTTTTTATATTTTATTTAGATAATAACATCCTTGGAGATCAAGTTGGTTTATGGTCTTATATATCAAATCATGAAAATCAAAACCCATTTGCTCTGTGGAACTGGGCTGGAGGAGGAGGAACCCCTCACACTTTAAATCCAGAATATAGTTTTCTGGAATTTTCTTACTTCATAAACATCTTAGTAAAAGATATCACTCTAAGAGCAAACATCATTAATGCGATTCATGCAGTTATTTTGTTTGTTGGAATGTTTCTTCTCTGCAATCATCTGAGAAAAAATTTTAATGCTTCATTGATTGGAGCCATGGTTGCACTTTTCTCAGGAAATGCAATAAGGAACATAGGAAATAATCCTTACTATTTTGCTCTCGCTTATGTACCATTCATCTTTTATTTTACTATTAAGTTGCTTGAAGAACCAAAATACATTTATTCTTTTGCCCTTGCAGTTAGTTTTACTTTATTGGTTTTGTCAGGAGGAATAAGCACTCTTCTTTGGCTAATATTTTATTTGCCTATTTTCTTTTTGCTTTATTTTGCATTTTTCTTTGACAAAAACAAGTTACAGAAACAAATAATTTTTCTTGTTATTGCTTTCATATTGTTTGTTTTATTTTCCTTGTTTAAAATTTGGGGGGGTTATGTATATATGCAAGATACAGGAGCAAGGTCAAGTGCACAGCCATATGAGCTTTTTATGCAAGGAATAGGAGCTCCTCAAGAATTGGTTCCTAAAATATTTTCAATAATCATTCCGGCGCAAACTTATGATCATATCGGACTGTGGCTAGGACCGATCGGAATACTTTTGATTTTATTTTCGATTCCAAATTTCAAAAAAAGAAAATACCTTTTGTTTGCATTAATAATGGTTATCTCAATTCTAGTTGTTAGTGACACAATATTTACTACAATGGCACATAAAATTCCTTTTTTAAACAGGTTAAAAGATGTAGTAAAAAGTTTATTTATTTTTTCGATAAGCGCAGGAGTTATTGCTTCTTTCGGATATACAAGCATAGAGAAGTTTTTGAAGAACGAATTAAAGTTTCTTCCACAAATAGTTTTATCATTACTTGTTATTCAGTTTTCTTTATTTTTTATAATTTTCCCAAATCCAACAGCGCTTACTAAAGAGAGTAATGTAAATAAATTT
>JAWCRX010000092.1:0-3495 GCA_038869035.1 Candidatus Woesearchaeota archaeon
ATTGTAACTGCAACAACTAAATTATTTACTTGTTCGTTAAATACATTGCTTAAACTTTGTATAGCATCCTGAAAGGCCATAACCTTTTAAATCGCGACGAGCTTTTAAACCTTATGGAAGTAGAAAAAAAGAAAAATCCCATTCTTGAGCAGATAAAAGAACTTGAAGCAGAGATAGCTAAAACACAATATAACAAAAAAACTCAGCACCACATCGGATTAATTAAGGCAAAAATAGCAAAGCTGAAAGAAAAACAAGCGGCACGTTCCAGTGCAGGGAAAAAAGGAGAAGGATATGCAGTAAGAAAATCAGGCGATGGCACAGTTATTCTTATAGGTTTTCCTAGTGTCGGTAAATCAACTCTTCTAAATAAATTAACAAATGCAGAATCAAAAACTGCAGCTTATGCATTCACAACATTAACTTGCATTCCAGGTATAATGGAATATAAGCACGCAAAAATTCAGATTTTAGATGTTCCGGGAATCTTAGAAGGCGCATCTGTTGGGTTAGGAAGAGGAAAAGAAGTTTTGGCAATTGCCCAAAGTGCTGACTTAGTTATTTTTCTGGTAGAAATATTCCATCCTGAGCAAGTTTTAATATTAGAAAAGGAGGTTTACAATACAAATCTAAGAATAAATCAACAAAAGCCAGATGTTACAATAAAAAGAACTGCAAGAGGAGGAATGAAAATACAAAGCACAATTTCCTTGACAATGAATGAACAGACAATTAAAGGAATTCTTGCAGAATTCAAGCTAAACAATGCAGACGTTTTATTAAGAGAAGATATTTCTCCCGATCAATTAATCGATATAATAGAAGGAAACAAAAAGTATGTTCCTGGAATTTTAGTTTTCAACAAAATAGATATGGCAAGCAAAGAGCAAATAGAAAAAGTGAGAAGACAATACCCAAATGCGATATTTGTTTCTGGGGAAAAAGGGACAAATATAGAGCAATTAAAGGAAAGAATCTTTGATGAGTTAAAACTCATCAGGATTTACTTGAAAGAAATTGGTAAAAAAGCAGATATGGACATTCCTTTAATTATGATGGAAGGAAACACTATAGAGAATGTTTGCAATAAATTGCACAAAGACTTTGTCACAAAATTCAAATTTGCAAGAGTTTGGGGTAAAAGCGCAAAATTCCCCGGACAAAAACTAATGTTAAAGCATGTTCTTAAAGACGGGGATGTTTTAGAAATACACTTACGATAATGATTCTAAATATTCTTTCTTGAACTTAAAGCCCCGCTGTTTTGTCAGCTTTTCTATTGACTTGTCAATATGACTTCCATATTGTGCTGCCTGTTTTTTTCTCCATGCATATTTTCCCAAGCCAAGACCGTCTGCAATATTTCTAAGAATCCATTTGTTTGTCTCAAGATGAATTTTTTGATCAGCAGGAATCTGCATTGCCGCTAAAATAACTTCTTTGTCAAGAAAAGGTGTCCTGAATTCAACTCTGAAATGGGTTGCAATTGCAAAATCCCTTGTAAAGTCTCTTTGCCATATTGCATTTTGCAATCCATTCCAGCATTCTTTATTTACATCGTCGGAATTCTTATGGCGCTGGTAGCCAGCAAATATTTCTTCGCTTCCTAAACCGCCAAAAAGAATTTTCACATTGTCTTGTCTTGCAAGTTCACATGCAGCATATTCAACAGCTGCTACCCCGACTGTCACAGCATCTTTTTTACCAGTTATTTTTATCACTTTTTTGCAAATTTCTTCTATTTCTTCATGAGAAAGCACCTTTGTTTTCAAATTAAAGCCAAAATGTTCTGCAACTATTTTTGCTTCTCTTAAATCGTCGCTGTCTTCTGTTCCAATGCAATAGCAAGTAAAGTTTGCTTTTTGTTTTTTACAAATTAATGCGATAAAGGAGGAATCTACTCCTCCAGAAAAGAAAATTCCAAAGTGTTCAAAAGGGATTCTTTTTTTTATTGCATTAACAAGCGCATCTGGAAGCTCAATTGTTGCTTGTTGTTTCTTTATGTCATCAACTATTTGTTTCCATTTTTCCTCGCTAACTAATTTTCTATCCTCAACAAAAAGCTCACTCATTTTTTCTCGCTAAAATGTAAGCCGTGCTTATGTTTCTAATCATCATAAAATGCTCAAATAACTTTTGAAGTTTTTCTACAGGTACATTTGGCTCTAGTTTTTTGTCATAATTTATCATTTTCATGGTGATTTTTACATTTGTGGCATATTCACAAGGATACTTGAAGAATCTTCCCACATCTCCAAGTACATATTTTTTTCCTTCTGTCCTTATTATTTCCTTTCTTAGCAAATTTAGAAGTATGTTTTCGGCATTAAATACTGAAATATTTGCTTCTTTAGATAATTGCTCTATTGTAAAGCTCTCTAATTGAAGAACACTGTCAAGAATAATGAACTCAGACATTGAAAACTTATCCAAATCAGGCATTTTCATGAATTTTTCTTTTTCAAGATCGATAATTACACTTCCCTCCATTAGTCCACAAAGAATGCTAAATGAAACAGAAGTTTCGCAGTCAAAAATTGCTACAGGAATTAGAATTACTTCTCCCTTGCCTTCTCTAGCTTCATATGCAAGCGGCACTGTTTCAGAAACCATTGCTTTGCAATATTTATGAGGAATAAAAACTTTTTGATAATATTTATATAGGATCTAGTTAGATAATTATTATGGCAAAGAAGCAAGAAACAAACAAAGATGAGCAGGTCGGCTTTCACAAGGGTGCTTTAGCTACTCTTTCAAAAGAAAGAGAGGAAATGATTAAAATTCTATCAATAGTTGAACAATTAATGAAGATGCATATTAAAGCTCTTCAGAGTCTTGGTGTTGACTTAGAAAAGGCAACAAAAGATGCAAAGAAGAAATTAGAAGAAAAGATATAACTAAAGTTTAACTCTTCTTGTTTTAGGAACATGGTTAACTAATCTTTCACCAGTTGATCTTGCGCATCCAAGAAAATCATCTTTGTGTTTTACAATTAAAACTCCTTTTTCTACTTCTCTGTAAATGTCTTCTCCTTTTAGCCAAGCAATTGCTTCTTCATTGCTTAATTCAACAACACGTTTCTTTGCGTTTGAGCCAACAATTTGCGATCCTTCAATGCTTAATCTCGCTCCATTGTGCCATTCTGCAATATACAAGCCAATAGAATTTACCCTTAGTTTTGTTGTATTAATTTTCTCAAGCTCTCTTGTCGTGATAAAAACATCGTTTTGATTGTTCATCAAATAAACATGATCTTTAGGAAAAACAGTCCCAAATTGGTCTTCAATATCTTTAAGAAATAGTTTTACTTCTTTACTGTTTAGAATTTTTGCTTTCATCGTTTCTTCTTTTTTTTGGAAACAAAATAAATTCAACCCCCAAAGGGCATAAAAAAAAAATTAAACCAAAAAAATTTTTAAACCCCCCAACCCCAAAAAAAAAAAAATTTTTATAGATAAAAATATTTTATAAAATTAATAAAAAAAAAAAAAATAT
>JAWCRX010000093.1:0-3484 GCA_038869035.1 Candidatus Woesearchaeota archaeon
GATGGCAAAGTTGGATTTTCTGCCTAATTCTCCCACATTAATGAATGCTGGCTTGAAATTACAACAATTAAGTGGCTGTTTTGTTTTGCCAGTGGAAGATTCTATTGAAAGTATTTTTGAAACTTTAAAAACTGCAGCAAAAATTCACCAGAGTGGCGGTGGCACAGGATTTTCATTCAGTAAAATTAGGCCAAGAGGGGATCTTGTAAAAAGTACTCATGGAGTTGCTTCTGGTCCTGTAAGCTTCCTTAAAATTTACGACACTACAACAGATGTGATAAAACAAGGGGGAAGAAGAAGAGGAGCAAACATGGCCATCTTAAGAGTAGATCATCCCGATATTCTTGAGTTTATTTCTTGTAAAGAAAAAGAAGGAGCAATTGCAAACTTCAATATTTCTGTAGGAATAACTGACAACTTCATGAAAGCTGTGGAAGATGACAAAGAATACGATTTGATTAATCCTCATAACAATCTTGTTGCTGGAAGATTAAGAGCAAGAGAAGTTTTCAATTTAATTGTTTTAAGTGCATGGAAAAATGGAGAGCCAGGAGTTGTTTTTCTTGATACAATAAATAAAAGTAATCCAACTCCGGAGCTTGGAGAAATAGAAGCAACAAATCCATGTGCTGAAGAGCCATTATTGCCATATGAATCATGTAATCTAGGAAGCATTAATCTTTCCCATTTTGTAGATAAAGAAAATGTCGACTGGGAGAGATTGAAAAAAACAATTCACATGGCTGTTCATTTTTTAGACAATGTTATAGACGCCAACAAATATCCTTTGAAAGAAATCAAGGAAGCTACATTAAAAACAAGAAAGATTGGATTGGGTGTTATGGGATTCGCAGATATGCTTGTTCAGCTTAAAATTCCATATAATAGTGAAGAGTGTTTGAATTTTGCTGACAAATTAATGAAATTCTTTCAGGAAGAAGCTAATAGTGTAAGTCATGAACTTGCAAAAGAGAGAGGTCCATTTCCTGCATTCAGGCAGAGCATTTATGCAAAGGGTAAAAAATCAGACATTTTGAGAAATGCGTATAGAACAACAATTGCTCCTACGGGAAGCATATCAATGATTGCAGAGTGTAGCTCTGGAATAGAGCCTTTGTTCTCAATTTGCTTTACAAAAAAAGTTCTTGGTGGCCAAGAATTTCTGTACGTAAATGATTTCTTTGAAAAAATTGCTCGCGAAAAAGGCTTTTGGAGTGAGGAATTAATGAGGAGAATTGCAAACAAAGATAGCGTGCAAGATATAGAAGAAATTCCTAAAGAAATAAGAAAAATATTTGCAGTAAGTCACGATATAACTCCAGAGTGGCATGTTAAAATTCAGGGAGTTTTCCAGAAATATGTTGACAGTTCAATATCAAAAACAATAAATTTTCCTTCCAGAGCAACAATAAAGGATGTTGAAAAGGCTTATTGGCTTTCATATCATCTTGGCTGCAAAGGAATTACAATTTACAGGGACAGAAGCAGAGAAGCTCAGGTTGTAAACATAGAAGTCAGCAAAAAATGTCCAAGCTGTAAAACAAATCTAAGAGCAAAAGAAGGTTGTCTCAACTGTGAAAGTTGTGGATATTCTCAATGTATATTACAATAATTAAGAATATAAACCGATTAAGGATAGACAATTTTTTTTGCTTTAAATGCATTATAAACTCTTATTATATTATCTGTTGAAAACGTTGTTCTAAAATAATTGAAAACATTTGCTTCTTCAGGAGCTTCTCTTCTCAATTCTCTAACTCTTGAATCAAAATGGGATTCTAGTCTAGCAATATGTTCTAGAGAACATGACAGACCTCTTTCCAATCCTTCTGCAGCATATAATTGAACTTCAAAATAAAGCTCTGTAACTTCTCTTTCTGTAGGAAGTAGTAAATCATCACTTGTTGATTGAATGATATAATCCACTCCGCTTTTAAGGAGATCACATAGTCTTTCATCAGGCATAGCTTTTAGATTTCTTAAACTTACAGCAATAATTTCATCACTCATATTCTTAATAGCTAATTTAAGGTATTTAAAGCTTACTTCCTGTAATTTTGCTCCAAGTAATCATTTATATCGTCACTTTCTAGCATCTTTATATTTTTGTTTTCATCTACTAAAAAAGGAACTTGTAATTTGCCTGCTTCTTTTTTTACAAATTCTTTTAGTTCTGAAGAATTTTCAATAGATATTAACTCTACTTTGTCTTGAATATTAAGTTCATTTATTTTATTTCTCACTTTAGCACAAAATGGACAGTAAGAATATTGATATAGTTTTATTTTTTTCATTTTTAGTAGATAAATGGAAGTAGGCCAATTGTTTTTCGCTTGTATCGCTTATATTTTTCTCCGAATCTTGCAATAAGTGCTTTTTCTTCTACATAAACTCTATAATAAAGCGCTGGAAGCAATGCTAAAACTGCAACCAAAATCCCTTCAAAACTTCGCATTACAAAAGTATAGCCAAGCCATGAAAGAAAAAATCCAAAATAAATAGGATGTCTCATATAACGGTATATTCCAACAGTAATAAATTTCTGCCTATTTACAATTTTTACTCTCCAAGTGAATTGTTTGCCTATATCTCTTTTCCCTAAAATTCTAATTATTATTCCAAAAATAATCATTCCTGATCCCCAATGAATTAATGCATCAATATTCAAAGTATTGTAGTAAATGATTGGAACAACAAGAGTAAAAAGAGTGGCTAATAGTATTACTTCTAAGCTATACTTATCCATCACCTTTCCTTCCATAAATCCGAAGTGTTCCTTAAACATGATGTCTTCTCCAATGAAACAAATACTGCTGAGCATAGCCAGCATAACTTCCAAAATATAACTGTGCAAATTCTCTTATTGATTTTTCGCTTATATTTTTGCTCTTATTTAATCTTTTTATTTCGTTTCCATATAATTCAAGCATTCCTTTTTTTATCCAAGTATCAACTGGAAATGCATTGTTGTGATTTAATGAAAACAATAAAATACACTCAGCTACTTTATCTCCAACTCCACGAAGATTAAGAAGACAGCCTTTTGCTGTTTCATAATTTGCTTTTTCCAATCGTTTGATAAATACCTTATCTGCAACTTTTGCTGTTTCATACAGATAAGAACATCTATAGCCCAAGCCACATTGCATTAATTTCTTTTTGTCAGACAAAATTTTATCTGAAGAAGGAAACGTATAGAAAACTTTTCTATCCATTTCAATTCTTTCTCCAAATCTTTCACAAACGGAATTAATATTTTTCTTTATTCTTAAGATATTTGAATTAGAAGAACAAATAAATGAAACAATACACTGCCAAGGATCTTGTTTTATTAGTCTTAAGCCTCTATATTTTGTAATTGCTTGGTGGATGTTCTTATCTTTGTCTATTTGTTTGAATATTTTTAATAGATCATCGTGTAGGCGAAAAAATTTGATTAAATTTTTTCTCGAAATATTGTGAAGATAAAGTTTGCTTTTTTCCT
>JAWCRX010000094.1:0-3456 GCA_038869035.1 Candidatus Woesearchaeota archaeon
GCGAAAACCAGGACTTGCATAAAGGAGAATTGTTTATCTTTCCGCCAGAAGAGATTATTTAAGCCTCATTCTCAACTTTAACATATCAACCAACATTCTAGGAATTGCTTTTCTCACATCAAGTTCATTTTCAACAAAGCTGTAATGGATGGGTATCTCTTTAATATTATAGCCAAGTTTTGCTGCTTTGTACAATAATTCTGTATCGCCTACCCAAGAGTTGTCTTCTATTTGGATGTTGTCAAGGATCTTTTTTTTAATTAATTTGCATCCCACTTGGATGTCTCTTTGTTTAATGCCAAACAACATTCTCACCATTGTTCTATAGCCCCAGCTAAGAAACTTTCTTATTGGAGGAATTCTTTCTCTATGTACTCCTTTAATATATCTTGAGCCAATCACAATGTGAGCATCTTGGTGTTTTATTGCTTCTTCAAGAAATTCAATTGGATAACTTAGATCAGAATCAATCATCACTAACCAAGGATATTTTGCTTCTTTAAAGCCTGCTTTTAAACCACGCCATTTCCCCTTTTCTTGAAGGATAACTGCCTTGACAGTGTCACTTTGAAGTTTTTTTGCTAAATTGATTGTTTTATCTTTTGACTCTTGTGCAGCAATTATTATTTCATAATTATCTATTTGTGGAAATGTGCTGAGATATGATTCTATTCTTTCAACTGTATTTGTGAGAAATCTCTCTCCATTGATTACAGGAATTACTATTGAGATGTTTGTTTTATCCATTCTTATTAACACCTTGTTTTGATTTTTCTAAATATGTGTTGCAATTCTGTAAAAATTTAGCTGCATTCATCAATGATTCTTCCGCAGGCTCTTTGTTTGCTTGCGGTATCGTTTTATACGTGAATTTTGCTCTTTTGCCTTTTTCTATTTCAAAGATTCCCAATAGTTCTTCTGCTCTAATCATCATTTTTTGATATATTCTAAACAACTCCAAATCTAATCTTTCAGAATCAACAAAAATTTTTTTGAAAGCTTCATACGTTTTTTTATGCTCTTCAGGGACTTCTGTTTTAACTCCTTCAGTCAGTAATAGTGCCTTTGCAACATAAAATATTGAATAATAGCTATGACTTCTAAGTTCATTCTTTGCTCTTTCCAGATTAGCCACTGAATCCATGAAGTTTTGCCTCTTTTACAATTTTATAAAAATTCTGTGTCCCTGTCAATATAAGATGTTTTCTAAATATTTCCTTTCCATAGTTTTCCTCTTTGTTTATTAACATTTCCAAGAATTCTTCTTCTGTAAAAACATAAGAGTGCAATGCAGGGATCATTAGTTTTCCTTCATTGTCAAAAATAACTTGAATTTGTTTTTTATCACATTTTTTCCCAACTATTATGACTATGTCGATATCAGAAGAGCTTTTGTTTTTTTAGTGCGTAGCTTCCTGCAACAAGCAGAGTGTGATAATTCGTCGGTACAAGCTTTCTTATTTTCTCTTTATTTGGCAGGCTTCTTTTATTAACTTCTTCTTGCTCTAATAACGCTAAATAGTCAAGCGCCAATTCGCTGTCAAGATTAATGCTGCATAATGTAGCTTTTCCTATTTCTTCAAAAAGAATAATTTTTTCCTTGTGGAGTTTTTGTATGGCCAAATAAACCCAATTGTATGATTTTGTCTTTAACCTTTTCATAATTTCTCGTATGGTAAACTTTGCAAAAGGGTCTTGCCTATATGCAGTCCTCTTGTAAAGAATGATTCACATTTATGTTGATGGTATTCTAGTGTATCGGTAATTTTTGGCTTAAAGTGACTGATAGGTTTTATATCCTGATATTAGCTTCCAATTGGAAACAAAAATGTTGAATATAAGTTTCCTTAAGGAAACTTATGGATGAACAAGACTAAAGAAAGCATAGTTGATTATAGAGGTAAAAAATGACTGTTGAACTGGAGAGTTATCCTAAACCAAAGATTCAAGAGAAAGCTTTATATATTTGTTCAACATAATGAATAAAATTTGCTATTTTCATTCAGTATGATAAGAACAAAATTATTGCTGCAAAGAAGAGAATTAGAGAAAAAATCCCAAGAGAAATATATAGAAAGAATTACTGATGATTATAAAAAATTTGATACTGACTTAATAAAGGCAATAATTGGACCAAGGAGGGCAGGAAAATCATTTTTTGCAATTCACTTCCTAAATAAAA
Source organism: Candidatus Woesearchaeota archaeon (assembly GCA_038869035.1). Lineage (GTDB taxonomy): Archaea > Nanobdellota > Nanobdellia > Woesearchaeales > JAWCRX01 > JAWCRX01. The sequence continues at coordinate 2,183 of JAWCRX010000094.1, forward strand.
AAAGCTATGGTTATGCAAACTTTGATGATGAAGAATTAGCATCTTTAACAGACTATGATGAACTGATTGCAGAGATAGATGCCTTGTATAACAAACCAAAATTTCTCTTTCTGGATGAAATGCAAAATCTTCCAAAATGGGAGCTATTCGTGAATAGACTACAAAGACAAGGATATAACATAATACTTACTGGAAGCAACTCAAAATTATTGAGCAAAGAACTTTCTACACATCTTACAGGAAGGCATTTTCCAATAATAGTTTTCCCATTTTCATTTAAGGAGTATTTAGAAACAGAAGAAAGGGAATTAACTCAACAAGAAATTAAATCAAAACTAAATGATTATGTTGTTTATGGCGGTTATCCAGAACCATTAGTTAAAAAAATTAACTATAAGGAATATCTCTCAGTATTATTTGATTCAATATTGTTTAAAGATGTTGTCAAAAGATTCAAAATAAGGCATACGCAAGCTATAGAAAGTTTGGCAAGGTTTCTTCTAGGCAATATAGCAAGAGAATATTCATACAACAATCTTGCAAAAGTTGCTAAATTCAAAAGCGTTTTTACTGTCCAAAAATATTTAGATTATTTAGAAGAATCATTTATATTTTTCAAATTTGAAAGGTTTTCTCCAAAAATTAAAGACCAAATAGCTTCAAATAAGAAAATTTACTGTATTGATAACGGGTTTGTTTATGCAGAAGCTTTCAAGCTTAGCCCTGATCTCGGCAGATTATATGAAAACACTGTTGCAATTGAATTGAAAAAAATGGAAATGAAAGGAAAAGCGGAAATTTATTTTTGGAAAAATCCAGAGCAAGAAGAAGTCGATTTTATTATAAAGCAAGGACTTAAAATAACGCAATTAATTCAAGTATGTTATGATGTTTCTAATATAGAAACAAAACAGAGAGAAATTAGAGCCTTACTCAAGGCAAGCAAAGAACTAAAATGTAAAAAACTCTTAATAATTACTGAAGATTATGAAAAAGAAGAAAATGCAGAATGGTTTGGATACAAGGGAAAAATAAAATATATTCCGCTTTGGAAGTGGCTGCTTGAAGCCTAATCTCGTAACACTTGTTTACAAAGAAAACCCATTGAACAATATTCTTCAGTATATATAATGTTTATAAATGCAAAAATGAAGGCTAAATATTTATTGATAGTGGGATATTCACTATGGAGATAAAGTTGCTCAATGAATAAAAAAGGATCAAAGAGAGGATTTTTAGTTGCACTACTAACAATGATTCTTCTTGTGGTAAGT
>JAWCRX010000095.1:0-3434 GCA_038869035.1 Candidatus Woesearchaeota archaeon
TCAGCTAAATTAAACTTTGAAACCCCGGAAATAACAACATAGACAACATATTTGTCGCCTTCTTTTTTCTCATATGTGATTACTAGCTTGTTCCTTTTCTTTTCAATGAAATAAATTCTTCCGTTATCTGAATTATCAAAGATTTTTCTACAATCAAGGACAATTGTTGTATTTGTTTCTTTGTTTGTCTCATAAACAAGCGTTCTTTTTTTGTAAGGAATAAAAAAACTCTCCCTAATATCGCTTATTTTCTCAATATGAGAAAAATAATTAACAACTTTCTTTGCTTCTCTTGATTTTATCGCATGAATTGTCTTAAACCAGTCTAATTCTTTAGAAAAATAAAATCCTTTGTAACGAGACTGAATGCCGTCTGCAAAAAAAGCGTTTTTGTTTGACGATAAAAGAAAACTTCCTGAACCAGAGCCTTCTTTTCTCTGCCCTTTCCATTTATGAACTATTTCCATTTTCTCCCCTATAAAAAGAAGCAGCTGTTTCTGGAGAAACTGAGTTAATTATTATATTACTTCCCATTTCAAACCCTGCCCATGTTGCTATTCTTGGACAAACTTCAATCATGAAATGGAGAGACTCTCCTTCAGGAGAATAGTGGATATAATAATTATAAGAGCAGTTTAGCTTCTTTAATTTCAAAAGAATGTTTTTCATTATGTCTGCCAAATCATGCAGCTTTTTATCGTCAAAATCATTCAAGTTTGCCAAATGTTGTTTTGGCAAAATCCATATCTCAAAATTAAACCTTGAAGCATAAGGAGTAAAAGCAACAAAAGTTTCGTTTTCAAAGCATCTTCTAAATGAGTCTTTTTCCCGACGAATGATGTCACAATACGGACAATATGAAAACTTTTTTGCGGCATTAATTTTTTCTTGAACATATGGCGGGATAAAAGAGTAAGAAGTTAACTGAGTATGGCTATGAACAAGAGAAGTTCCCCCTTTTGGACCATGATTTTTAAAGATTAAGACATATTTTGTATTTGGATGCTGGGAAATTTCATTTATTCTCTGACGATAAACTCCAAGAATATCAACAATCTCCTCTTTTGACAAATCCCAAAGCTGTTTTTTATGGTCATTTGTCTCAACAATAACTTCGTGTCTTCCGTAAGCATCTGAAAAAGTGTAAAAAATATTGTCTGTCTTTAAATTTGGATTTCCTGCTTCCATTACTGCAGCAAACTTGTTTGAAAAAACTCTTATTTTCCATGGAGCTCCAATTCTTCCTATTTCAGCAGGAGTAAAAGCTTCATTACCAGGACAAAAATAACATACTTTTTCATCCTTCTGAATGTCCTCCTCAACAAACTGTTTAGGTCTCTTTTCTCTTTTCTCTGCGATAATCACAAATCTGTCAAGAACATAGTCTTTTCTTAATTCCATCTAATCACCAATTGCTCTGTTATGAGCTTCTATATAATGCTCAACAAGATTTTTCCAGTCAAACACAGGAGCAAGATGTTCTGCCACTACTTTGACATCAATCCTTTCTTTTTTAGGAAGAGTAGAATACCAATAAAGATGTCCTGCCAATTCAGTGATCACTTCTTCATCTGTTTTTCCAAATCTTTTTAGAACAATTATTCCTTTCTGTTTATGGTGATTGCTTCCGTATTCCTCCATCTGCAGTAAAAACCTTCCAAATCCGGCCAAATCTGTTGTGATTGCAGGAACACCATAAGCTGCACTTTCAAGAGGAGTATAGCCCCATGGCTCATAATAGCTTGGGAATACACCAAGATGACTTCCACACACCGCAGGATAATAATCTAAATCAAGCAAACCATCTGAAGATGACAAATAACCAGGATAGAAAATTACTTTTACTCTGTCTTCTGGACGATTATGCAAGCCAACTCTTCTAAAGCTTGTTACAGTTGCATCTGTGTTTTCATTTAAGTCATGTGTAACAAGAGGGGCAGTTCCTTCTTTTTTAAACGAAAGTATGCTTCTTTTCAATTGTAGGACAAAATCTTCGTCAAACAATTGTACTTCTATAGGCAGTTTTTTGTTTGCTATTCCATCCATAATTTTTTGCTTTATTTCAGGAATGTAGTCATCTACGCTGTCTTTTATGTCTTCAAACAATGATTTGTTCTCAAGAATTTGTAATTTAGCTGCGCCACATTCTGCAGGGATAAAAAAGAAAGTTACAATAGTTCTCTTTGACTTTTCTTCCTTTAATTTTTGATTTAGTCTGCCAAGTGCCTCAATAAAAATGTCTATTCCTTTATTGCGAAATTCGTACCTTCCTGAGATATAAAAAATTAAAGTTTCGTTTAAGTCAAATGTAGAAAAAGGAAAGAAATAAGGAATAAGAAATTCATGGATTTTTTCCTTATATTTGCTGTGATTTGTTGGAATTTCTTCTAAATTTGGAAAACGATTAAAGTCAAGGCCATTAGGAACTAAAACATCGGGTTTTCTTCCAAGCAAATATTGTGCTTCCAGACCAGTTATTTCAGAAACTGTTGTGAAAATGTCTGCATTATTTGCAGATGCTTTTTCTAAAGTATGCTTTGATTCTATAAAATATTGTTTTGCTTCAACAAGAGGATCAATTTTATCAAGAATATCATATAATGCACGGTTAGAGCCGGAAATTGTTCTTCCCAAAATTGTTGCATGAGTTGTAAAAACAGTTTTTACTTTTAATTTTTTTAATTTTGCATACAATAAAGCACTTCCTGTGAGCCATTCATGAAAATGGCATACTACTTTTTTACATTCTTGCATTAAATTTAGCTCTTCTAAAAATCTTCCAACACAATATCCCCACACCGCTGGCTCATCAAAATCAAATCCTGCTCTTAAAGAATCAACTTGAAAGTTATTCCACAACTCTGTTTTTATTTCATTTTTTTTATCCATGAATTGTGAAAATGAAATTAGAATAGTTGCTGGCTTGCCTTTTATCAGCCACCTTCCATAATAGCAAACAATCCCTTCTTTTTTTAGTTTTTCAAAAATTGTCCTATATGGCTCGGGAGGAGTTTCTTGGACAAATTCTCCTGCAGCTTTTCTTGCAAAATAAGGGCCAATAGTTATAAGATCAGGATAAAAGCGCATCATTTGCTCAGCCTTAGAAGCAATAACTGTATAGATGCCGCCAACTTTATTGCAAACTTCCCAAGAAATCTCAAAGCAACACTTAGCTTTAGCTTCCATTTCAACCTCTTTTTGTTAATTTGTTGGAAAATGCGCTTATAAATATTTGCCTTAAGACATTGCCTTGCTTTTTTTCATCTTCTTTGTAATCATAGAAATGAGTATAAGAGGAATTTCTTAGTAGTATTAAATAAGCATGTCATAGATTTTTATTGATCATATTATAATACTAAAAATAACATACAAGTATTAAATTAAGACCAAGATGGTTCTATATTAATACTATAAAAAGAAACCTTTATATATAA
>JAWCRX010000096.1:0-3434 GCA_038869035.1 Candidatus Woesearchaeota archaeon
GATTGCTGCTTTGGCTTCTTCTTCTGAGCAATTGGCTTGTTCTGCTACTGTTTTAATGTCATCTTTGCTGATTTCTGGGACAGAGGAAAGAGCTCTTTCCTCGTATTTGCCAGATATTTGAAAGGAATCCTGGCCCATCATATTTACTTTTGCAACTTCTGGAGAAGAGAAGACAATCTCTTTGTCTGGGCAACGTATTATTACTTCTGTTGCATCAATATCTTGCTGAGAAACTCCCATCTGACGCATAACTTGTTCCATCTTCCGCTTGTTCATTCCAGGAAACATTTTACAATCCTAACCATGCATTTCCTTGCATGTGTAGAATTAATACAAGAATTATAATGACGGCAATTAGTATGATAACGTGGCCTGGCTGGAGTTCAATTTTTGATTTATATTCATCAAAATATCTAACTAAGCCACCCATTCCTGAAGGCATTGATACTTTGTCGCTTGCCATAAACATGAAGAATTAGTTTAGGTTTAAAAAGGTTGTTCTGTATAACGAGTTTTAATAGCTTTGCTTTTGAGTGAGTCACTCGCTTTTTCTTCTGTTAGAGAGCCAGAGTCTCATTTTCTAGGTTTGCGAAGTATTTCTGAATCTGGAAGAGCATCAAGCAAATTTCTTATCTCTTCTTCAGAAATATTAGTTTTTAATGGATCATATTCTTCTGTTGAGCTAATAACTCTATAGCCATCAACTATTTTATCGCTAAATGTTGCAAACTCTGCAAATATTGCTGGATCTTTTTCAAAAATGAGTGCTTCAAGAGAGCGGAGCATTCATTTTAAAAGCCATTCAAATCAGATGACTCTCTTCCCTTGAATCACAAGCTTTTTTAATATAAATAGAGAAGCAACTGAATGAAAATAATTGGATTCAGACAATATCTTAAAACAGACAAAAGTTATGGAGATTTTCTGAAAATAATCTTTGAGACGGAGAGTCTTTTTAATAGCGATAAGGATGTAAGGTTTATTTCGGCTATTTGTGGGGATAATCCAAAGAAGTTTTTGAAGAAAAACTTGATAAAAAATGCTCAATTAATAGAAGCAATATCATCTGAATATAAAGTATGCGCAGCCAAAACAATTAAGAAATTAGATCTGAAAAAAAAGGTTATTTTAATTTATTATGGAGCTCAAAAACTTGGATTGACTTTTCCTATGGCGCTTTTATGTGAAGTTGCAAGTAGACTAAATGCTAAAATATTAGGAATTAGCGATTCAGATTTCCAGATTCCTTACTCTGCAATAAAAAGAAGCTTTTTTGATGCAAAGGAAAAAATATGCAACAATAAGAAAGCAACATTATATCTGCCTTTCAGATCTCACAGAAGTCTTGAGCTGCAAAATTATCCAATTAATAGATTTGCTGTTGAGGATATTGAAAATGCCTATTACAGGATTGTCACAAATGACAGAAGCAAAGAAAATTTAGATCTGCAGTCTGGCCTTTGCTTTTTGAATAAGAGTGCGATAAAATTGTTGGATTTTTCAAATGTTCCTCGATGGACTGGAAATATAAATATTGCAGTTCAAATAAAAAAGAAGGGGAATGTAGTAAAGGGGATTACAATAGACACAAATCCTCAAAACGAGTCCACAATAAGTCCGGATGTTCAGTTCAAAAAAATAAATGAGCTGGAAAATTCTTATGGGTATAAATTATTAGAAGCAATAGGTTTTGTTTTGAAAAATCCTGATTTTCTCATGTCCGACTGGAAATCAAATAAAAGCAAAAAAGAAATTGCTGAAATACTTAATGAAATAGTCATTGGATATGAGAAATACAAAAAAAGTAGGAAGGCATAAGCCGCTTTCTGTTGATCCCCAAACCTGCTTAGCAGGGACTCGGATGGATCATTTGTGCATTTAACTTAGCGTCCTTAAAGACTTGCACCCGCAAAGGTTCGCCGTTTCATCGTATCTCATGAAAATCTTTACGATTTTCAGGATGCAGAAAACACAAAGTGTTTTCTAGCACTTAAGGAACGTCTATGGGTTAACTCACATCTCTCACGAGATGCTTCACCATTTTCATCCTCCCAAAAGGCCGTGTCGTTTCTAAGCCAGAGCTGTGAATTGCTCCACCTTGGTTTCCCAAGTTGCGTTTTTTCGGTGAGCGGACTTTCCTCAGTTTCAAGCATTGTCAGTTAAGACTTTGCTCGCATACCGTAAGCACATGTCCTTCCTACCAACTTAATGATTTAGAGAAATGATATTTAAGTCTTTTGTTTCAAGAGCAGATAAAAATGAGTAAAAATATTCTTCATTTTTTAGATTGAGAAACTTTTCCCTGTTTTTTTCTAAATCTTCATATTTCATTTTTTCAATTTCTTCAATAGAATAATCTAGCACATCAGTTGCTTTTTCTTTTCTTATGATTCCAATGCCAAAGTCGCAATCAAGAACAAAGACCTGTAAATCCGATCGAGTTGAGCGAAGATGCAAAATTGTTTTCCAGACATCTCCACACCATTTTCCTTTCCAATTTGCAGGATTTGATTTTGCAACTTTTTCATATGATTCTCCAGGATGAGCCATTGCACTCGAAGTCGGATTACAGTCATGAATTACTATAATCCCATTTCTTTTCAAAAAGTTAAGACAATTTTCTACATCTCGCAAAGACTGTTTGTAACTATGCAAGCCGTCAATAAAAGCAACATCTATTTTGTTTTCATCAAGGATTTTTGAATAATTGTCAAAGAATTTATCGCTTGTCATCATAAAATATATCAATGAACATTTGCTAATTGCTCTTTGAACATTTTCACTGGGGAACATTGGGTCTACCCCAAGCTTTTTTTTTGAATTTATTTGCAAAATAGAAGCTCCTGTTTCCACACCAATTTCAAGATAGGTATCACCATTAAGTTTTCTGAGAATTTCATTGATTACGACCACCCTATCCATATTTTTTACTTGGAAAATGGCCTTTTAAATCTTTTGAATCTCAAATTTTTTTCTTAAACATGACAAATCTTAATTCTTCATCACCATTATTTACAAGAATACTTTTTTCAACAACAAAATTATTTTTTGTTGCACATTCTACAAGCAAATCAAATGATCTTGCAATCATTATAATTTTTCCTTTCTTTTCCAAAACAAAGTCAGCCTGATGGAAAAACTCATCATAAAGCTTTCTAACAATTTTTTCATCGGCACTTTTTCCAATAAATGGAGGATTTGTGACTATCTTAGTAAGTTCGTGCTCTTCAAATTTTGTATCGAGCCATTCTACATCTATTCTGTTAAATCGAATGTATTTTTCTACACCAGCTATCTTTGCATTTTTCTTTGAGTAAGAAAGACATTTCATCTCTTTGTCTGAACCATAAATTCTTGGCTGGACAATTGATCTAAATTCTGAATCTTGTTCACTAAAAAACAAATCCCAGTCAAAAGCTTCAAAAACATAGAAT
>JAWCRX010000097.1:0-3426 GCA_038869035.1 Candidatus Woesearchaeota archaeon
CCCATCTGGCCGTGATTCTATTTTTGTCAGGTTAATCCCATTGGTTGCAAATCCTCCAAGGCATTTATATAATGCAGCAGGCACATGTTTTGTCCTGAATACTACTGAAGTCTTACAATTTTCCCTCTTTTTGCTTTCATGCCTTGCAACAATTATGAATCTTGTGGTATTGTTTTTATCATCTTCTATATTTCTAGAAAGAATGTTTAATCCATAAATGGATGCAGCTTTTGAAGATGCAATAATTGCTTTTTCATTATCTGTCAAATATTTTACACTTTCTGCAGTATTGCTTGTTGCAAGCTGCTCAAATTTATGCTTTTTTAGAAATTTACTGCATTGTGCAAGTGCCTGTGGATGACTGTAAACTCTTTTAATTGTGGAAATTGAACTGCTTTTACTGAGCAAACAATGCCCTATTTTTTGGAAATGCTCTCCAACAATTAAAAGCTTAGAATTCATCAGCTCGTCGTAAGTCTGATTTATGCTTCCAGCACTTGAATTTTCTATTGGTACAACACCATAGTCAGCATTCCTTTTTTCAACTGCTCTAAATATTTCATCTATCTCGCTGAAAGAAACTCTTTCTATGTTTTCATCAAATGCATTTATTGTAGCAATTTCAGAATAAGATCCTGGAACTCCAAAATAAGCAACCTTTGTCATGCAAAAGTTTATTAATTCACATATAAAAATAATTCTAAAAATGGTACAAGATATTGCTTTATTGATTTTGAGAATATTTCTGGGAATGGGGTTTATTATTCATGGCTGGCCAAAAATAAAAGATCTCAAAGGAACAGCTAATTATCTACAAAGTATCAAAATTCCTTTTCCATTTGTTGCTGCATTTCTTCTTGCAGCTGCAGAATTCTTTGGAGGAATTCTTGTATTAATAGGTTTGTTTGCACAAATTGCTGCATACTTGCAAGCATTTGCAATGTTGGTTGCAATAATTACTCATATCAAGCAAGGCGATAAATTCAAACAAGGCTGGGAAGTTCCAGCATCTTACATGATAATTGCAATTGCAATAGCATTATTAGGAGCGGGACAATATTCTATTTCTTATTATTTTAATTAGCTGTGAAACAATTCTATGAAATGGGAATTCATTCTGCTTTTTATAAAAAAGAATTTTGAAGAGGCAGTAAGGTAAACAAATTGTCTAAGCTGAGAAAAGATGTCTATTTTAGCAAAGATTACGCATTATTTGGCGACACAATGGGGAATGTTTGGTTTGTCGTTGAGAATTGTAGGAGTGCTGGTTAGAAGTTTATCTTTTGTAAACTTCATCTATGTGTCCTAAATCCATGAAAAGGATAAAATTTTCCTTTTTCATCACTTTAAATGTCAAAACAACGTTGTCTTTTATGTGAATTCTTTTCCTATCTGAAAGATCATATCTAAGATTTTTGTATCGATCTATGGTTTTTCCATCATTATTTATTATCTCTTCTATCTTCTTTCCTGTAGCAGCTGCCAAAACCTTATCTTTTTTGTTTATTTTTTCTAACTTTTTCTTAAGTAGAGGAGAAAGATCGAAAGAGAACATTTTATTCTCTTCCTGTTAATTTTCTTAGTTCTTTTATGCTCATTGACTTTCCTTTAGGGCGTTTTTTGAAGTAATCGTCCTCGATAGTTAGTATTTTCTTTATGTATTCTTCTTTAACTTCTAAATCATCTATTTTAACAAATTCTTTTCCATAAATCTCAGCAAATTTATTTACTGCTTCTCCTTTATCTTTCAAACCAAACCTTTCCTTTATTACTCCTAGCACCCTATTGGAATAGTCATTTATCTGCACATTTAGATTAGTTGTCATAATATCACCTTAGTTAGAATAAGTTAAATTAATATATAAATATTTCCTTCTTCTAAGGCAGCGTTGAAAATCGCATTTGGCAGTGAGCGCTTATTTCTCCTTCGCAAGACAGCAAGAAGCAGTTGAGTGCAATGGAATTATTTCAACTGAACATGACTTTCAACACGGCACTTCTTCTACATCTCTTTTATTATTGGCTTTGTTTACTCTCTATTTGTCTATCGTTTCAATACTTTCTTCAAAGACAGAATAAGCCTTTTGGTTTCTTTCAAAAAATCCAATAATATCTTGATCTTTGAAAATATCCCTCAATATAATTAATAATAGCTGTGTTTTACTTCCTTCTGGATCGCCAAGTATGATTCTTTTTGGACGTCTATTTTTGCTCAATGTATCTGTAACTAATAACTTATCCTTTATTTTTACAGTCGAATCATCATTAAAGCCGTATATTTCAACATAGTCAGGGTATCTTATCGGATAATTATAATTGTATTTTGTCCTTAATCTTCCTTTTTCCATTCTCTCTACTAGCCTAAAAATGCCAGAATTCATCATCAATATCTTCCCCTCTGGCAAATTTTTATTTCTGTTTTGTGCCTTCACAGAGATTCTTGGGCTTAAATAAGTAATCTCAACACCAGTATCTTCATGATAACTTGTTACTACATCATTAAAATCATTTTCATCTCTAATTGGCTTTAACAATGCATTTTGCCAAGCGTTTTCATCTAGGTTTGTAAGCTCCATATTTGGAAATCTCTGATATGAGAAAATTCCCTTCCCAATTAATGTTTTACCGTCGAAAAAACCATAGCCAATTAAGCCACCATTGTTTTTTGTTTCTTCCAATGTTGCTCCTGCTTTTTGAAAGCCAAGATTAAATTCATTTGAAGCAGTGTTTTTTATTGCAAAGCTAGCATCAAAAACATCTTTGTCTACATTAACATATCTCGGACTACAATCAAAAGATGTTGCTGTTAATGTTGTCTTTTTGAAACCAAGAGGGTATTTGATTAAGGCGTTGCTTTCAAATCCACATCCATCTAATTGCTCTTCATATTTATCTTCAGTAAAACTTAAAACTCCATTTTTGTCGAGATAAAAGTGGCTCCCATCAGGCAATAAATCTGTAATGGCAAATTTATTGTCATATTCTTTTGGAATAAATTTTATTTTCCCCAATAATATTTTGCATCCTTTATCTGTTCTTGCTTCAATTCCATTATAGTTGTTTATTGTTGTCCTATATTTTATATCAAATGCTCCATCTTGGTTGCATTCTATCTCCATTCTATTGGAATGCTGCTGTATAGGCGGATTAAAAAAAGTGCATTTGTTCTTGTCTTTACCAGAGACAACATGAGCATCTTTTAGCTTTCCTGCTTCTAAGCTAAATTCGCTGTTCTTCACTTCTGGACAATTAACTGCTCCATTTTCTATCATCACAAGAGTAGCTCTAGCAACTTTCAATTTCCCAGTAAAACAATCTAAGTTGACAACTTTATGGCTTTCAGTCGACTGGCATTTTACTCTTTCTGCCTTGCCAACACGAAGATAGTTGCCGTCGTATTCGCAACCTTCACAATCTATTACTTGC
>JAWCRX010000098.1:0-3403 GCA_038869035.1 Candidatus Woesearchaeota archaeon
ATTAGCTCATAACGACTTATTGTTCTTCGTTAGGTATAATCCTCACAGGAGAAAGCAAAAACGCAGCTTATGAAAGCCCGCGCCAGATGTTATTTTACCGGTATCGTTCAGGGAGTTGGCTTTAGATATCTTATAGAAAGATTTGCAAGAGAGCTAAAGTTAACTGGCTTTGTAAAGAATAATCCAAATGGAACAGTTGAAGCCCATTTTTCTGGTGATATTGAAGCAATTAAGAAAATTGTAAGCATCTGCAGAAAAGGTCCTTCATTAGGAAGCGTTAAAAAACTAGATATTAAAGAATGTAAAGAAGAGTTCTCAGATTTTAAGATACAATAGCAACGATAATATTAAAAATAGCAAAAACACAGACAAATCATGCAAAAAAAGAAAAAATCTTTTCAATTGCCTGAAAAACTTATTGATCAGCTTGATGAAATCATGAATGAAGAAGAAGAAAGCGAAGACCACCCTATTCATGAAAGATTTGTAAAAGAAGGAAAAATTCTCAAAAGAAAAAAATGAAGGTGCACAATTTTCTTGTTGATTGGATTGAGACTTATTTTAAAAATAGAGACATAATTGCAAAGCAGATTGAGAAAATAGAAAGAAAAGAAGGAAAAATTGACCTTTTTATATATCATAAAACAGGAAAAATTAAAATTATTATAGTAAAAGAAATTCTTGGCAGTCTTAAAAGTACAATTGATGATTTTGGAAATGAAGAGCCTAATACAGAGCATGTCCTTGTAATATTAAATAACAAAGACAACATAAAAAAAATAGTAGAAAATTGGGATTTGTTGCATCCCAGAAAAAATTTAGCAGTTTATTTTGTGAATCCTATATCAAAAACTGATACAAAATGGATTATTTATCCTCATACTCATCACAGGATAACTGAAAAAACTGTTTTAGAGTCGGGGTTGGAAAGCATAGCAGTTAATGTAGAGGAGATAACATTGCAAGAATTGGAAAAGACAATTTAGTATTCTTCTTCAAACTCATCAAATAATTCTAAATCGCTTATTTCGAAGTCGCTTGAAACGTCTTCTAAAGAAACTGTGAAGCTAATGTCATACTTTTGCATGATATAATTAGTTACTGCCAAGTCTCTCATTAGCTTTCTTTTTGTAAACATCATTCTTTTTCGCCTTCCTCACTTGAATATGAAGGAACTGCTGTTTTAGAAATGATCATAATATCTCCAACTGATCTAACAAGAGGATGTGGGATAATAACTCCTTTTGCACTTCCCAAAACTTTGGTAAGATAAGAATTTTTTGTTGCTTTTACTTTCCAGCCAGCAACTTTTGTTGTTGTTATTAATACTTCTTCAACATCCCCAAAATAATCTCCAGAATCGGTGAACACTTTCATGTCATATGTATCTGTGATTCTCTTCATCTTTAGCATCTCTAATCACCTTAAATTTATTTAAGGTAAGATAACGTTTAGTTACCACTTACCTTCTTCTATTCTACATAAGTAAGTATTTAAATGTGTCGATTTTCATATTATGTATGGAAATCAAGAATTTGACGATAATTGGCTCTTCCCACATAGCAAAACAAAGCTTGGAAGAAGTTGAAAAAATTATTACAAAACTGAAGCCAATAGTTGTTGCCGTTGAGTTAGACAGAAAAAGATATGATGCATTAATTTCTGGAGAAAAAGGAAGCATTCGTTTTAAGAATATTAAAGTAATTGGCTTGAAAGGATATTTGTTTGCTTTGCTTGGCAGCTATGCAGAAAAAAAACTTGGCAAAATAGTTGGAGTTTCGCCAGGAAGTGAAATGTTAAAGGCAATTGAAATTGCAAAGGCGAATGGAGCAAAAGTTGCTTTAATTGACCAAGACATTGTAATTACATTGAGAAGATTTTCTCAGGAATTAACTTGGAAAGAAAAATGGCGCTTCTTTGCAGATTTGATAAAAGGAATTTTAATGCCAAAAAGAGAAATGAAAAAACTTGGCATAGAAGAAATTGATTTAACAAAGGTTCCTGAAAAAGAAATTGTAAAAAAACTTACAGATTATGTAAAGCAACGCTATCCAAATGTTCACAAAGTGTTAATAGAAGAAAGAAACACAATAATGGCAAATAGACTGCTGAAGATAATTGAATATTACGAAGAGGAAAAGATTGTCGCTGTTGTTGGCGCTGGACATGTTGACGAAATAGCCCATATAATCAAGCAACATTTAAATAAAGAAAAAAGAGAATAATTCCATGCATTGGTCAATTAGTGAATGGAAACTAAAAGCTGCTATTTATGCCACTTTTAACAGGGATGAAATTGTTGGAGTATTGCTTAGCTCTGTTGTGTTTGGATTTATGTTTGCTTTTAGGGATTGGAACACTGTTACAGAGGGTGTTCTCGGGTGGGGAATTTCAATAATTATTGTTTTGCTTTCATTAATTGTCCATGAGTATGCCCATAAATTAAGTGCAATTTCAGTTGGCTTTAAATCCACTTTCAAACCATCATGGACGTGGATTTGGGGAACATTGGCTGCTTGTTTTGTAACAAATGGATTTTTAGTCGCGCCAATTAATGGCACAATTGAATTAAAATTAGCAGGAAGACAAAGATTAGGGCATTTTAGATATGGATTAAATTATTGGGCTTCTGGAGTTGTATCGTTTTTGGGACCATTTTCAAATTTATTGCTCGCAATTATCTTTAAAACATTGCTTCTTTTATCGCCGGATAGCATTATTTTACAGAAAGCGCTTGTAATAAATATATCAATGGCAATTTTCAACATTCTTCCTCTTCCAAAAGTTGATGGATTGCTAACCTTTTATAGCAACTTAATGTTTTATGTTACAATGTTTTTTGGAGTAGTTCTTGCGGGGGGTTTACTTCTGTTTTTAAATCCAGTTTATGCAATTCTTTTTAGCTTGATAACTTCATTTATTATATTTTTAATATACTTTTACTTTGAGGTTAAAGCATGATGGAGATGGATTTATTTGAACACTGGGGCGAGGTAGTATCAATACTTGCTTTAATAATGGGATTTATAATAGCAATAGTTATTGATGATCTTGTTTCTCTTTATGTTGTGATATTTTTAGCAGGAGTTATAGCAGGTAGGCTTTACTGGGAAGAAGAAGTCGTCCAGCCATTAGCTCCTATTTTCTTCACAATAATTGGCTTTTTAGTTGGTTATGTTCTTGGAGCATTTGGGAGCAATAGGTTGATTGTAATAGCTTCCTTTCTAATTGGCTTCACAGGAAGTAATTATGCCCATAGAAAAGGCATGATTAAGATGTAGAATGTCCAATGCAAGCTCCATTGGACACATTGGACATGTCCGCACAGATTATATAAATGAGTTCTACTTTCTTATTTATTATGTTGAAAGCGGTTGCACCCAGATTATATCAGGAGACTATT
>JAWCRX010000099.1:0-3348 GCA_038869035.1 Candidatus Woesearchaeota archaeon
ATAATAAGTCCAATAAAAGCAGACCTGTTTGTTTTCTTGACAAGTTCTTTTTTCATGATAATTAGTTTAATTTTATTTGTTGTATTTATGGAAAGCGAAAGAAAGTTTTCTTGGAAAGAAGGAATTGCCATGATATTATTTTATGTTCTTTTTATCATTGTAGAGATGAATTTGAAGGGAATGATTTAGCAATTTGACTTTGCCAACAGACTTTCTTTTGTTGTTGAGAGGTTTTATATAGAAAGAGCCCAGTATGATATTTGGAGGTGTCGCAATGAGTGAAGAAATCCCACAGGAACAACAGAACGAAGAGCTGCCGAGTGAAGAACAACCAAAAGAAGATAAGCCTAAAGAAGAGCAACCTTCCGAAGTTGTTCCAGAGCCGACAGAACCGGCTTCTGAATAAAACCGTTGGAGCGGTTTTTATTCATTTAATTATTTAGAGATTGATATTTTTCAAATAATTCTAACTAAAAACCTCATTTTTATGTGATCCTTTAAATTATTAGCGACTCACAAAAAACGAAAATCTCAGGCAGCGTTGAAAAAGTCCTAAAAAACAAATTGATATGTTGTGGGCGATAGCCCGACAACATACTTCCTTTCTCATCATCTCAATCAGTCTTTCTGTTTTCTTCATGGGAGATACTGCCTCCCACCCCTCAGGTAGCCTATCGGCTACCGAGGGTTAAAAATTTTGAGATTTTCAACGCTGCCGAAAATCTCAGCAAGATATTTAAAGTTCAAAGTTCTGTAATATTAAATAATGCGAAAGCCAAAAGCTTAATGGATGCAAGGAGGAATTGTGAGCCAATTTTTAATAATCCTGTGCGCATTTTGTGAGCTTTATTTTTACGCACCAAGGCTTACTGCGCCAGAATTCTCGGTCTAGGCGTGTTACTACAGATTAGTAGTAAAAGACCGAAAGGTTTATATATTAGTATGTCTATATAGATCATACAGAGGTGGTTTAAATACAGAGGTGGTTTAAAATGGTAGAACAAAATGATTACAGAGCGAATGTAAGAAAGGTAATTCAAAATGCTAGAAGGAATCAAGAACATTCAATAGGAGAAAAAAGAGTATACAATGCAATTCTATACAATGCATTAAATGCTATTGATTTAGAAGCTGGAAGAGTTGTTACATCACATTCAGAAGAACAAGCAAGAAAAATTGCTCATAATGTTACAAAGGCTCTTGTAGAAAAAGCAAAAGCAGGAAAGGATCTTAATCCAGATCAGATAAGGGCATATTTGGGGTTTTTTTATGGTGTTTCAGAGCATGATATAATTAATGCTTTGATCAGTTACAGACACAACATAGAAGCAGGCGCTACAAACTTGATTCAAGAAATGGTTCAAAGAAGCAGCCAAGTAAGAATCTCAGGTTTAGCTGAGATGTACAAAGATCAAAAATTAGCTGAAATCTATGCGCCTTTGCTTGCCGAAGAGCTTGGTGTAAAAGAACATGTAAGAAAAGGTCTTACATACAGAGATATTACAGACCTTATAGGAAGAGCTGCAAGAAAACACCCAGCAAAAGATGGAAGCGTAAAGCTTGATCTCGAAGATCTTGTAGGCTTCGAAGGATTGGCTGTCGAAGAGCCACAAAAAGTAAATTAGTTTCTTTCTTTTTTAATTAGTTTTTTAAATGTTGACTAGTTGCCTTGCTGAATGAAACAGCAATGTCAAAAAGAACTTGAAGCCATTGTAGAAGCCCATAAGCTAAAGCCATCTGTGTTAAAAATATCTAAAAATAAAAGAAGGCTTTGGGCAATATATAAAAAAGCTAAAAGGGCTTTAACTGATGATTATGAACAACTTTCTCGAGAGCAAAAACATCATTATTTTTGGGATGTATTAAGGCCTTACACATTAGGTGTCCTAGCTATCTGTTCCGGAATTGAAGATTCATCAGATCCGGTAAAAGAAATTCCCTCTTTTTTGTATATTGAAAGAAAATTAGCAAGAGAAGGATTATTGCATCCCCTTCAAATTGACAGAATAAATGGCACAGGCCTTACAATTGACGGCGAATTAATTTATGACCCTGTGCATGTGGATCGTCTTTACAAAAAATATACCGAATTGGCACAAAAAAATGCACAAGATCCAATCATAGAGGGGAGAGACAAAATAAGAATTATAGAAGCCATTGAATCTAGCAGAATAGAAGATTTAGCTTCTCAAAATTATGTTGAAGAACAGGACATTGTTGAATATTTTAGATTTGCTTACTTGATAACTCACATAGCAGCATTAGCAGGCAAGACTGTTCCAAGAGAAAAATTTGATGCGATGGCGAGATTTGAAGAAACACATCACTATTGTCTTCCGCCAGGAAGAGCAAAGAGGTTGAGTAAATGTCCCGGATAGGCAGAGGAGCAGAAGCAATTATTGAGAAAAATGAGAAAAATGTGGTTAAAACTAGAGTTTTAAAGTCATATAGACATAAAGAAATCGATGACAATTTAAGGAAGTCAAGAACAAGAAGAGAGGCAAAAGTGCTTGAAAAAGCTTCTTCTCTTGGTTTTAAAGTGCCTTCTCTTAAGAAAATGGATGACAAGCAAATGACTGTTGAAATGGAGTTTTTGGAAGGCCCAAAATTAAGAGACGTTTTAGATGAATCGCCAGAGAAATACTCACAAGAAATTGGCAAAAAGCTTGCATTGTTTCACAATCATGATATAATTCATGGCGATTTAACAACTTCAAACATGATTTTGCATGATAATGAAATTCATTTTATTGATTTTGGTTTAAGTTTCTTTTCTACAAAATTAGAAGATAAGGCTGTTGACTTGCATTTGCTTGAAAGAACATTGGAAAGCAAGCATCATTTAATTTTTGAGCAGTGTATGCAAGCAGTTCTGCAGGGATATGGAGAGCATTCAAACAAAGCAAAAGAAATAATCAAGCGCTTTCAGATTGTAAGAGCAAGAGGAAGAAATAAGGAATCGTGCTAGTTTCGAAAGATATTATTTGATCTTCCTAACGGGCAATAGTGGAGCTAAAGGAATGAAAGATGTTGAATTTGTAAAGTAATCATACTAATTTTCTTACTTTTTCTATATAACAAACAACTAAATCCTGAACTTGCTCTACAGTTAATTTTGTGGTATTTATCATCAAATCATAATGTTTTGGATCAGCATAATTTTTTATGCCATAAAGTTTCTTGTATCTTTTGATGTCAGACTTTTCTCTTGCTTTAGTTATTTTTACTGCTTCTTTTTCTGTTTTGGCTGTTTCTTCCAATCTACCTGCTTTCATAATTCTTTTGGCGCCAACAAGAGGATCAACAAGCAAAAAAATCTTCACATCTGCACTTGGCACAAAATAAAAT
>JAWCRX010000100.1:0-3317 GCA_038869035.1 Candidatus Woesearchaeota archaeon
ATTTGAAAGCATCTCTTCTCGAAGAGTGCATCTTCCTTACTTTAACGCCACGATGAATTAAACAAGAATTGTCGTTTGTTGTCTCGTGCATGCAGACACCAACTCCACTGTAGTCTGTTTCTGCAATGAATTTTGCTGCAGCATATAAATTATCAGAAGCATCTGTGCTTGGCCTGTCAGAGCTTCTTTGAGCACCAACTAAAATAACTGGAATTCCTAAATTTTGAAGTGCAAATGACAAGGCAGAAGAACTATAACTCATTGTATCTGTTCCATGCGTAATAATAATCCCATCAACATGTTCTTCAGCAACTTTTTTTACTTCCTCTGCTAAAATAGTCCAGTGTTCTGGCTCCATATCCTCAGAAAACATTTGAAAGACAAGCTTTGTCTTGATATTTGCAATATCCTTTAGCTCAGGAAATGATTCCAATAAATCTTCAGGCGAGAATTTCGAAACAACTGCTCCAGTCCTATAATCAACTTTGCTTGCAATCGTTCCACCAGTGTGCAAAATAGAAATTGTTGGCTTGTTAGGATCAAAAGGAAGCTCTTTTCCAGCAGCTTCTTTCGGCTTGCGGAACTTCTCAATAATTTTTATCTCTTTTGTTTTGACTTTAGCAATTCCAATGTTATAACCGCTGCTGAGTTTGAGAGAAACAATATTTTCATCAGAAGATTCCATCAATATGCCTTCTACTTCTTCGTCTGCTGTTCTTATCTTAACTTTATCGCCAGGATGCATATAAAATGGCTGCTTTTAGCGTATATAAAACTTTTGAGCAGAAATCAGCAAGAGTTTTATAGCAAATGACAATAGTTAGTCTATGGTTTCAATTAGTGGGCTCATGGAACATGCAGTTCATTGCAGAGAAAAACAGGAAAGTGAAGAAGAAATTGCAAAAACGCTTGGAGCCCTTGCCTTAAGGCTTCTTGATGAAGCAAATAGGAAAAAAGAAAATGAAGAAAGTATAGAAGACAGGCTTGTGCTTGGCCAAATAAGGAGGTATGCTGCTCGCGAAATCCCGGAAAAAGAAGCCGGATTAGCCATGGTTCGCTATCTGGAAAAATACATCATTAGAAGCAATGAGGAAATTAAATGGAAGAAAAGATTTTTTAGTGTTAGAAATACAGTAATGAGCTCCTTGGGGATATTTCTTGTGCTTTATGGCGGTGCCCAAAGAGATGCTGTTGAGACTATTATGGGAACCACAGCTTGCTTTGTTTCTGCAATAAGCCAAATATACCAAGAAAGAGTCTTTTCGTTGTACTATGTTCGAGAAAAGTTAATTTCTGAGATAGCTCAAATGGAGGAATGGGGTTTGGCTCTTAAAAAAATAAAACTTAAGCTGCCATATTATGCTAATCCATAAACTATTTAAGCAAATTCTATTTTTCATACTTATGTGGAACCAAATTAAGACAGTATTGTTGCTTGGAGCATTAACTGGATTAATGTTAGCAATAGGAATGTTTCTTGCTGGCACAACTGGGCTGACAGTTGCCCTTGCATTTGCCTTGTTGATGAACTTCATTACATATTTTTTCTCTGCAAAAATTGTTTTGTGGATGTACAGAGCAAAAGAAGCAAAAAAGAATGAACACTCGAGATTACATCACATTGTTGAAAATGTTGCCAAAAAGGCAGGAATTCCCAAACCAAAAGTTTATATTATTCCAAGTGAACAGCCAAATGCATTTGCAACTGGAAGGAATCCAAAAAATGGTGTTGTGGCTTGTACAGAAGGGATAATGAAGCTTCTAAATCATGATGAGCTGGAAGGAGTTATTGCCCATGAAATTGCTCACATTAGAAACAGAGATATTTTAATTGCCACAATAGCAGCTACAATTGCCGCAGTTATTTCATATGTCACAGCAATGGCAAGATGGAGCGTTATTTTTGGAAGTGATGATGATAGGGGAAATATTTTCTCAATAATTTTGTTGTCAATTATAACTCCGATTGTTGCAATGATTATCCAACTAGCAATTTCAAGGGCAAGAGAATACCATGCAGATGCAACAGGAGCAAGATTCATTGCAAACACAAAGGGACTTGCATCCGCACTAAAAAAAATTGAGAGAGCTGTACATTCGTATCCAATGAGATTTGGCAATGCAGCAACATCTTCCTTGTTTATCCAGAATCCTTTCACATTCAAAGGAGTAATGTCGCTTCTTTCAACTCATCCGCCAACTGATGAAAGAATTAAAAGACTGAACAGGATGAGCTTTTAACCATAATAAATAGGCTTTTCTATTTCCATTTGCTTAGCATGTTCCTGCTTGAAGTGTTGCTCTATCTTTTCATATGCTTCCTTAATTTCTTTTGTGACAGATGGCTTTACTTTCTTTAATGCAGCATCAAAATTATCACCACTTATAGTTTTTGCTTTTATATCCTCTCTCAGAGCAAGTATTGCTGCTTCTCTGCAAATGGATTCTATGTCTGCTCCCACATAGCCTTCTGTTTTTTCTGCTAATTTGTCTAAGTCAACGTCTTTTGCAAGCGGCATTCCTTTCGAATGCACTTTAAAGATTTCTAAACGTGCATTTTTATCAGGTATTTGTGTTAAAATTAATCTGTCAAATCTTCCTGGTCGCAATAAAGCAGTGTCAACAATATCTGGTCTGTTAGTTGCTGCAATTACAACAACATCTTTCATTTCTTCCAAACCATCCATCTCCGTCAATAATTGGTTGACAACTCTCTCTGTAACGTTGCTGTCATGTGTTAAGCCCCTTCTTGGAGCAATAGAATCAATCTCATCAAAGAAAATTATTGTCGGAGCTGTTTGTCTTGCTTTCTCAAATACCTTGCGGACAGCTTTCTCGCTTTCTCCTACCCACATTGATAATAGCTCTGGCCCTTTTACAGAAATAAAATTAGCTTCTGCTTCTGTTGCAATTGCCTTTGCAAGCAATGTCTTTCCAGTGCCGGGAGCGCCATACATCAAAATTCCTTTTGGAGGCTTAACACCAAGTCGAGCAAATGCTTCTGGATGCTTTAATGGCCAATCAACAGCTTCAATAAGCTCTTGTTTGATATTTTCTAGGCCGCCAACTTGTTCCCATTTTACGTTTGGCACTTCAACCAATACTTCTCTTAATGCGCTTGGTCTTACTACTTTAAGAGCTTCAAAGAAATCTTTTTGTAAAACTTGCAATTTCTCAAGTAATTCTTTTGGAATTGGTTCCTCTTCTTTTAATTTAATATCTGGTAAGACTCTTCTCAAAACAACAAGTGCAGCTTCTTTTGCAAGCGCCGCTAAATCTGCCCCGACAAACCCATGAGTTATTGCTGCAATATCTTT
>JAWCRX010000101.1:0-3209 GCA_038869035.1 Candidatus Woesearchaeota archaeon
TATTAAGTAACTCCTCTATGAATCCAGAAAGATTCTCTATTTCCGATTGGGGAAAAAGGTCAATAAATCCTCTGCCTATAAGCTCTTCTTTATCATACCCAATTAAATTAACGGCCTCTCTGTTTATGTCTGCAATTATAAGCTTATGACCCTTCAAGATTATAATCCCATCATAGGCATTCTCAAAAAGACCTCTATATCGATCATCGGAAATAAGCTTCTGCTGGTGCTTCTCCTCTGTGAAGGTTTGAACGATATACCCATAGAATGCTGTCATAATAAAAACAAATGGGATTCGAAGGATATTAGTGCCAAACTTCTCAGGAGTTAAAAGACCCCATGAATAGAGAAGCAATCCATAGAGAAGGGCTGTGATTGCTCCAATAGCCATCAAGAGTTTAAAATTCCGGCTCATGGATGCAAATATGATAATAAGGAAGAAGACCAGATAGAAATCTGTAGCCATCTTCTCTGAAAGATACATTCCAAAGGAGATTAGTCCGGTATCAATGAGAATTAATGAATAGAAGAATTTTGGATTTGAAAAGTTAATTTTAGTAAATCCAAAGTGTAAAATTACTGAAGAGACAAGAAATCGTGCAAAAAATGCTCAGGATATTCTGAAAAAAGTAAAAATTGTGAAAAAAATTCCTAAATTTGATCTTCTTGCAGGGACAACAGCAGCACTTGGGACAGACTATAATATAGCAAGAACACCAATAACTCCTGAACTATTTGCAAAAAATGTTGACAATAGAAATATTGGATTACTTTTTGGCAGGGAAGGAGAAGGATTACACAATAAAGAAATAAAAATGTGTGATGTTGTTGTTACAATTCCTGCATCAAATAAATATCGTGCATTAAATATAAGCCATGCAGCTGGGATTTTGTTGTATGAAATACACAAAACTCATGGAGAAGATAAAATTACTGACAATTTTCCACCAGCAACAAAGAAAGAAATGAAACAAATAAATAAAATGATGAATCAAGTGATAAATAAATTGAAATTTTCAACAAAAGAAAAGAAAAGAACGCAACAATTGTTGTGGAAAAAGCTTTTTGGCAAAATGTTTCTCACGAGAAGAGAAGCTTATGCTGTAATGGGATTTCTAAAAAAGTTGAAGTGAACAAAAAAACAAAGGGTTTTTAACATATTCAAAAATTTCTCGATGGATGAAAAACTTAATTGCAGCAATTACAGCAGCAGCACTTTCTTCAGGTTGTGCAATTAGTCAAGAAGATGTTTTACTTAGAGAAATAATTCAAAGAAATTCTGATCAAAGACTAGCTAAAATTGAGAGTGTGACTGGAATAGATTGCACAGGAATAGACGCAGCTACTTACGTAGTAGGAACAAGAAGCAACGCATTTTCAGACAGTGAAAGAACGAACTATGTTTTAAATTTTTTTAGATCCATGAGAAATTCAAACAATAATGCAACTTATTATTGTAATCAAAATGTTGTTTTCATTTCTAGACCTCAAATAAATTCTCTTAATTTTGGCCATAAAACTGCATTCTGGACAATATCTTCTCCACTTTTTTCTTCTTATCCAATTTTAGAGAGAACATTGTACCATGAAGATGTTCATCATGTACAACACCACAGATTTATGTCTATATACCCTGAAAATAGGTATGAAGTTCCTAAGACTGCTTATCCTTACAAAATACCTTTTACCAGAGAAGAGTTGGAAAGAGAAAATATTGCCACCATGATTGATGAAGGAACTGCAGTTTACATTGCTGATCTTTGTATTGAAAATCAAATTGTTGCTGGAGATGAAGCAATTAATTTTTTTAGAGAATGGAAAAAAATGGAAAGACCTGAGGAGTTATTTTTCGGTTTAGGTGGAAACGACATTTATTATAAATGGGGCCCATTATATGTTGCTGTTCTTGTACGAAAAAAAGGAATAGAAACAGCAATGAGGATTTTGTCAGAAAATCCTCCAACAACAATAGAAGAACTTTTTGATCTTATTGAATTAAATAATGAAGAAAATAATGAAGAATTAGCAGAAACTTTGGATATCTTTTAAAACATGTAATTTTTCTATATAAAGAAAAATTTTAGTTTTTTGTGATTAAAAATAAGTCATTCTTTTCAATATAGCAAAGGTTTTTAAATTCAAAATCTGATATTCTCTACATGGGGAAAGGAAGGCCAATTGGTTCAGAAATTAGAAACAACATTATTGAAATTTTGGCTGTAAAAGGAAAAATGTATGGCTATGATTTATACAAAAATTATATTCAGATTTTTCCAAAAGTCACGATGAGAAGCATTTATTATCATCTTCAGAAAGGAATAAAATTAGGAGAGATAAAAGTTGCGGAAGTAAAAAAAGAAAAAGGAAACTTTAGTTGGGGAAGCGAAGTTGAAAAGACGTATTACTTTCTTGGCGATAAAGCAAAACCAAAGGGAGACAAAAGAGTAAGGGATTTTGTTGAACAGAAAAAAGAATGAAACCAAAACAACAAAAGATGAACTGGAAGCAAAAATTTTTGGCAATTGCTATTGCAATTGTTTTTGCAATGTTTGTTTACTTCGGCATATCAACTTTTTATGTGGAGCCTGAATTCAATTACTATTGCAAACCTGAACTAATATCTGAATATATTAATACAAGCGAAAGATGCAATCAAATAGGAGGGAGATGGCAGGCAAATTATCCTAAGCCGATTTATCCAGAAGCAAAATATGAAGGATATTGTGATGTCTATGCAAAATGCCAAGAAGAGTACAACAAAGTGAAGAGGGAATATAGAAAGAATGTATTTGCGTTTGCAGTTTTGTTTGGAGTAATTGCACTTGTTGCAGGAATTTTTATTAATGTAAGTACTGTTGCCGGTGGACTAATGGGTGGAGGAATAATCACAATGATCTGGGGCACAATACAATACTGGGAATGGCTTGCTGATATGTTCAGATTCATTATTCTTGGAATCGTACTTATTATTTTAATTTGGGTTGGATGGAAAAAGCTGAAATAACAAAAATTTCTTTAGAAATTTCAGGATTGAAAATTTTTAATTTTCAATAGATTTTTATTCTCTATTTACTTAGTTCTTTCATGTTAATATTTTCACTTTCGAAAGAGGATTTAAAGCTTGCAAAAGCTGAAGTAGAAGCAATTGCAAGAAAAAAAGGAAAAGTTGTAGAGAGTTTTTTGTTTTTGGATGCTTCTGCAAGAGATTT
>JAWCRX010000102.1:0-3154 GCA_038869035.1 Candidatus Woesearchaeota archaeon
AAATCCTGAAGAAGTAAAGAGATTAGAAGAAGATTTGCCTAAAGAAGAACAAGAAAATTTCTTTAAATTCTTAAAAAAATATATTGAGGAGGATGACTTTGAGGAAGCAAAAAACAAATTTGCACAAAAAATACTTTCTGAGAGAAATAAAGATCTTTTAAGAGAATGTCCTGCAAGATTTAGACAAGAAATAGAGGAATTAATTGAACAGGAAAAAGCAAAATTATATGATAAAAAAAGAGAAAAAGAAAAGACTCAAGAATTGCTTGAATTTTGGCTTGAAAAAGGAAAGAAAAATATTATGCCAAATGATTGTTATTGGGAAATTCCAGAGCATATAAGAAGCGAAGCTGAAGGAAAATTCGATGTGATAAAAAAAGCAGAGCAATACTATAAGACACATCCTCTTTCCTCAAAACCACTTGGATTGACAATTGAAGAACAAAGATTATATTCTTATGTTCTGTCAAAATTTAAAAGAAATGGTTTTCAAAATAAAAAAACTTTATTGCAAAAAAAGAGAAGTCTGTATGAAAAAGAAGATGAAATCAAAAAACTTGGTTATGGGAACAAAGAACGCGGGAAAAGGATTGTAAATGAACTTCTAAAAGAAAAGTGGTATAGAAAAGAAGAGTTGAAAGATGATGAAATTAAAATTCTAAAAGAGCTTGGTTATATTGAATCGAAAAAAGATGTGTATGATAATGATGGAAATTTAGTTTCAGTAATTGCTAAAGTAGAAGGCAGAGAGACATTACAGCACTTAACTTACAAATATTTGTTTAAAGAGAGATTTCTACAAGCTCAATTTGAAGTAAAAAAAGAGGGAAATGAAATTGACGTTGTTATTCCAATAAGAAACAAAAAAATTGCCATAGAAGTGCAATGTAGCAAACAAAAAAAAGCCGAATTGCTGAGAAAAGTTGAAGTTCTTAACTCATTTGACTATTGGATTATAGCGTGCAGAAAAGTTGACATCAAATATTATGAGCAATTGCAAAATGAAAAGGGATTTGTTCTAACAATAAATCAAGCATTGAAGAAAGTAAAAGAATTAGCAAAATAGCAAGATTTATAGTGAAGTAGTGAGAAGGATTGTTCCAGATGTAATAATAGCATCAATAGCTCTAAATAACAAAAAACGACAATAACCAATAATAAAAAATATTTTGAAAGGATTCCTGGATTAAAAATTGAGGAATATTAAATTACTTTTCTATAGTTTCAACCAAAACTTTTCTTTCTCTTGGACCATCAAATTCACAGAAAACAACGTTTTGCCAAGTTCCAAGCTGAATTTCTCTGTTTTTTATTATAAAAATTTGAGATGGACCAATAATTGAAGCTTTAATGTGGGCATCTGCATTTTCATCTACTTTGTCATGAAGCCATTTCCCTTGAGGGATATTATCAGCTAACGATTTAAGAAAATCTATTGCAATATTTGGATCATAGTTTTCAATAACTGTTATTGCAGTAGTCGTATGTGGAGTGAAAATAACACAAATTCCATCTTTTACTTTTTTGGTAAGTTTTTTTACTTCTTTTGTTATATCAATTATTTCATTTCTCTTTTTTGTAGAAAGGGAAAATTCTTCCATTAAAAAAAGAAGATTTATCGACTTAAAAATGTTGTTCTTTTCCCTCTTGAATAGTAACGCAAGTTTTTATAGCTTCAAAGAGTCTTACTACTCATGGGGGAAACAGTAGTAAGATTCGAGAAATTTACAAAGCGATTTGCTGAAAAAATAGTGCTTGATCAAATTAGTCTTGATGTAAACAAAGGCGAAATCTTAGGAATTATGGGTTTAAGCGGATCTGGAAAAACAACATTGCTTAATTCTTTGATAGGATTTTATGAAGGTGAAGAAGGAGATATTTTATTTAATGCAAAATCATTGATTGGAGACAGAATAGCTGATTTTAAATCAGTTCAGAGATTCAAAGAACAAGCAAGGATGATTTTTGGTTTTGCAACACAGGTTAGCTCATTGTATCCAAAGCTGACAGTTTATGAAAATTTAGATTACTTTGGAGCTTTATTTCAAGTGCCAAAGAAGATAAGAGATACAAATATTAGAAAACTTCTTGAAATAACGGGATTAACTTATGCAAAAGACCTAAGGACTGAGAACTTATCAGAAGGAATGAAGAAAAGATTAGATATTGCGTGTGCTTTAATACATAATCCTAAAGTATTGATTCTCGATGAGCCAACTGCAGACTTAGATCCAATTTATAGAAAGCAAATTAATCAACTAATAAAAAAAATTAACAAAATTGGAACAACAATTGTTGTTGCATCACATCTTTTAGACGAAGCGAGCGAAATTTGCACAAGAGTAACAATAATTCACAATGGTAAACTTCTTGTTATCGGAACTCCACAAGAATTAATTAAAAAACATGTTTTGTTTGAGGAAGTTATTCTTGAAACTACAAAGAAAATTTATCCAGAAATATCAAAACAACTCCATGCAAGAATTGGAAAAGATATTGAAAAGATAACTTTAGTAGATGGTAAACTACACATAAGGGTAAAAGAGGGAAAAGAAGCTCTAAAGCATATTATTCACATACTTGAATCGCTTAAAGATGAGTTAGTTGACATAAGGGTAACAAAGCCATCATTAGATGAAGTTTTTGAAATATTAATAAGAGGTAGGAGATAAATGAAAGCAAGAAAAAATTGTTACAATTTTTTCAACCTTCATTTTAGATAAAATGAAACAGTTTGGAAAAATAATCCAAAAAGATATGAAGAATTTGATAAGAGATAAAGCCTCTGCCCTAATTGTTATTCTTGGCCCATTAATGGTCATTTTCTTAGCAGGAATTGCTTTTGACAATACTCAACAGTACGCTTTAAACATAGGGGTTTATTCTTCATCATACAATGAACTCACAAATGCATTTATTGCAAGTTTGCAGGAAGGAGCCTTGTCTATAAAAAAAATAGAAACAGAAACAGAGTGTGTTGAAAAAATAAAAGAAGGAGTGATTCATACATGCATAGTGTTTCCTCCAGATTTAAGTGCAACCTCTGCTCAAGTTAATGAAATCACTTTTTACGTTGATTATTCAAGAGTTAATTTAGTTTGGGCAATAATAAATACTTTTACTTCTAAATTAGAAAGTGAGGCTTCTGAAATTA
>JAWCRX010000103.1:0-3121 GCA_038869035.1 Candidatus Woesearchaeota archaeon
AAAAATAGGGGATATGGGAATATCAATAATTGCGGCAGGTAGGAAATTTAAGTCAGAAAATAAATTATCAATAAAAGAAGAGGTTTCAAAATTAGAAATAAGTTGTTCAGAAGAAATAGGAAAAAAACTTGAGCATGTTCTTATAGATATAAAAGCTGTGCTAAATGTTAAAGAAGTTCATTTTAATGACAGAGGAATTATTCCTTGTACTGAAGAGATAAAAATAAGAATAACGAAATGAAATTCCGCAAACTTTAAAAAGCTCCTGCTTCCACTAACTTTATTCTTCGTCTTGAAAATTAAACAGAGACGCTAAGTAGAGAGGATGAAAAAATGAACTACAATAATTTAGACATAGTAAATGAGTTTTATTTATTTGGACTTCCTCCAACAGAAGAGGGAATAGCCTTGGCTAAAGAATATGGAATTAATAGTGCTTTTTATGCAATAACTTATTTGCAGAACAAAGCAGAAAAGTTGCCAATTAGCGAAAGGAATGCAATAAGTGGTGCAAGAATTATCTGTGAAAGTGCAAGTAACTTTGGACTTTCAGTCATAGAGTATATCTCAATTGCAAAAAGATTTGGAATAGAAAGCTTGTTGGAAATAGAAGGAAATTGTGCTGAAAGAGGCATAAGTGCAAGAGAATTTGGAAAATGTTTTAGTATGTATGGTCAAAATACGGTTTTTGAAGTATTAAACCAAAATAGAAGAGATCCTGAAAAAACCATAAACATTCTTGTTGACGACACATATAAAAAGAGCAATAGACAGATTGTAGAATTTCCAAAACCTCAGGCAGCAAAAAGAGGAGAAAAAAGTCCTAGAGCTTTAGCATATGGCGGAGTAGCTGCAGAATAGTCAACTTATTTTCTTCCAAGTAACACCATCCTTTGTATCATTAAGCTGAATGCCCATCTTTAGAAGTTTTGCCCGAATTTCATCGGATTTTGTAAAGTTTTTTGTTTTTCTTGCTTGTTCTCTTTGTTCAATTAATTGTAGTATTTCTTTGTCAAGCTGTTCTTGCTCAAATTTCATTATTGAAAGAACAGAATCAATTTTTTTAAGAAAGAAAATAATTTCATCTGCATTCTTTTTTCCGATTTTGTTTTGAACAATTAAAGTATTGATTCCCTTCATTAACTCAAATAAAGAAGCTAATGCTCCTGAAATATTGATATCATCATCCATGGCCTCTTCAAAGTCTTGCTCTGCTTTTTTTATCAAAATTGAAACTTCCTTATTGTCAAAATCTTTTTTTATCCCTGATAAAGCAACAATAAAGTTATCAAATCTGTCTAAAACTTCTTTGGTTTGATGCAATGAATCTTCCGTATAGTCAATTGGAGAACGATAGTGAGTTGATAAAAAGAACAATCTCAAAACTCTGGCGTCAAATTTTTGCAATGAGTCTTTAATTGTGACAAAGTTGCCAAGAGATTTAGACATTTTTTCTCCATTTACACGAAGAAATCCATTATGCAACCAATATTTTACTAAAGGCTTTTTACCTGAAACTGCTTCTATTTGTGCAATTTCAGCTTCATGATGAGGAAAAATCAGATCTATTCCTCCTCCATGAATGTCATATTGAGGACCAAATTCAGTTTCTGTAATTGCAGTATCTTCAATATGCCATCCTGGCCTTCCTTCGCCAAAAGGACTTGGCCAGCTTGGTTCGTTTTCCTTTTTCTTTTTCCAGAGAGAAAAATCCCCTTTGTTTTTCTTTTCAGGATTCGGCTCAATTCTTACATGATTTAGTTCTTCTAATGGTTGCTTGGATAATTTTCCATAATCAGAAAATTTTGAAATGTCAAAGTAAACTCCATCTTTAATTTCATATGCAAATCCCTTATCAATTAAGCGTTTGATTTGATCAATTATTTGTCCGATATAGTCAGTTGATCTTGCATATTTGTTAATTGAATTAATTCCAAGAACTTTCATGTCTTTGTAGTATTCTTTTTCAAATTGTTTTGCAAGTTCTAAAGGATCTTTTTCTTCTTCATTTGCTCTATCAATTATTTTGTCATCTATGTCAGTTATATTTTGCAAATAAAATAAATCAAAGCCTTTATAGCGTAAATATTTTGCAATTAAATCAAACTGAACATAGCTTTTTGCATGTCCAATATGAGAAAAATCATAAACTGTTGGTCCACAGACAAACATTTGTACTTTCTTTTCATTTCTTGGAACAAAAATTTCTTTTTTTCTTGACAAAGTATTGTAAAACATTAATGCCATTAGTATATTATACAAAAGGGAGTTTTTAATTCTTGCGTTGGAATAATTTTTAAATCAAGATACATTTTCTTTGTTATGCTAAAAGCAAAAAGAGAAGTAGCAGTTAAAACAAATATTAAAAGTATTCTTTCTGGAAAATATGTCAAACAAGAAGGATGGGAGCCAAATTATGTTGAAATTGATGAAAATAGAATTTCAAGAGTAAATATAATAGCCACAGTCATTGAAAAGATTCCTGAGAATAAAACAATAGTTGTAGATGATGGAAGTGGAAAAATTGGATTGAGATCTTTTGATGATGATTCTTTCTTAAACAAAGTTGAAAGTAGTGATGTTGTTTTAATCATAGGAAGACCAAGAGAATTTAATAATGAAAAATTTATTGTATTAGAGATAGTTAAAAAAATAGACCCTAAGTGGCTTAAAGTTAGAAAATTAGAGCTTAAAAATAAAACTCAAGAAAAAATAAAAGAAATAGAGACAAGTGAGGAAGACATAGAAGAAAATGTTTCTGTTATAGAGCAAATGATAAAAAAAATAAGAGAAAAAGATAAGGGCAAAGGAGTTGATGTTGAAATTTTAATTAATAATCAAGACGATGAAAAACTAATTGAAGATATGATAAGCGATGGAATTATCTTTGAAATAAAGCCAGGAGTAATAAAAATCTTAGAATAAAAAGAATTAACATATGAAACTAATATAATTTAAAATAATGCTGGAGTAATATAAACTTCTATAAAAGCAGCTGCAACCAAAAAAAGAACTGATATAATTATTAAATAAGCTACATCTATGACAATTTTTTGAAAAGCTTTAGTTGAATAGTGATGATTGCTAATAGCAACTGACAATATTCCCCCTCCCAATCCTG
>JAWCRX010000104.1:0-3094 GCA_038869035.1 Candidatus Woesearchaeota archaeon
GGTGCACACTATTTTAGCGATGTAATTGCAGGAGCTATACTTGTTTATCTTATTGGCATGCTTTGCTATGATGAGAGAGAAAAAATACGACAGTTTCTTATACCCTTCCCAACAACAAAAAGGAAATGAAAGGTAAAATTGATTCTTTGGAAGTTAAAAGACAACTATTTCATGCAGTATTCGGGATGATTTTGGCATTCTTAATTTTTAAGGAAATCTTAATTTGGCAGTATTTGCTTGCAATCACAATTGTTGGCTTGATGTTGTCTTGGACTGCAACAAAAAGAAGCATTCCTTTGATTTCTTGGTTCTTGGAAAAGTTTGAGCGCCCTGAAGTAATCAAGACATTTCCAGGCAAAGGGGCAATTTACTTTTGCATTGGGGCATTTGTTGTCACACTTATCTTTAGCAAAGACATTGCAGCAGCCTCAGTCGCAATATTGGCGCTCGGCGACAGCGTTTGTGTTATTGTTGGAAAATTTGGAAAAATAAGGCATCCTTTCACAAACAAAAAATATCTTGAAGGGGCAATTGCCGGCATTATTGCGGGAACAGGTGGGGCACATCTTTTTGTCCCCATCTGGCAAGCAGCTGTTGCAAGCTTTTTCGCAATGATTGTAGAGGGAATTGAGTTAGAATTTAATGCAGAAAGAGTAGATGATAATTTGATTATCCCTCTAACTACAGCATTAGTCATTTACTTTTACAGGATAGTGATATAAAATGTATGAAATTTTATATGAAAATTTAATCCCTCAAAAATCAAGGGGTGATTTTTGATGCCATTAGCTACAACCCACTTTTTCTTTCCATATTTGCTTTGCGACGCATATCAAAAGTATTTAAAGAAAAAAAAGATATTTTTCCTTTCAATAATCGCTGGACTTGCAGGAACTGCCCCTGATCTTGACTTTATTTTGACAATAATTTATGACAACATTAGTTTGCACAGGCTTTATACTCACAATTATTTGGTTGCAGTTGGATTTCTAATTGTGGCCGGTTTTTTTTACTTTGCTAAAAAAAGAAATCTTGCAGCAATTTTTACAATAATCTCTTTCGGATGGGCTTCACATGTCTTTCTTGACAACTTAATAACCCCTTACAACCTTACAAAATTTCAGTACGGCTACCTTGATGCAGTCGTCCTTTTTGCCTGGATATGCTGGGAACTATATAATAGGAAGTCTGAGTTTAGGAGATTTCTTATAACTACAATTAAATAGTTAAAAAACAAGATTTACAAAGGCGCATAAGTCAGACAGTGCCTTGATTCTGTGAACATTTGGAAGTTTGTTTTAGGCTCCGGTGAAAAAGTCCAGAAAAAAGAGACTTTCACCGGAGTCTTAGAGCTCAATAAGTTTAAATAGCTTCTGAGCATCTCTTTAGAGCATATGGACTTGCAAAATCACTTCCAAAAAATATTTGTAGAAAAAGATCCTTTTACTGATATTCTTGGGCAAGATGGTGTAAAGTCGCAGCTCAAAAGTGCACTTCTGATGCAGCGTCATGTCCTTATTGTTGGAGCTCCAGGAATTGGAAAGACAACTCTTGCTAAAAATGTTGCAAAAATACTGCCAGAAGTTGAAGTTGTAAAAGATTGCAACTACAATTGTGATCCTAAAAATCCAATTTGTCCGGAATGTAAGCAAAAAAAGTCCCATCAAAAGGAGAAAATTAAAGGTGAACAAAGATTTATAAGAGTGCAAGGAAGTCCTGATTTGACTGCAGAAGATCTTCTTGGAGACATTGATCCAATAAAAGCTTTAAAATTTGGCCCAACAAGTGTAGAAGCTTTTACACCAGGAAAAATATTTGCTGCAAGCAGGGGGGTGTTATTCTTTGACGAAATAAATCGAGCACCAGAAAAATTACAAAACGCTCTTCTTCAAGTATTGCAAGAAAAAGAAGCAACAATTGGAAGCTACAAAGTGAATTTTCCAGTTGATTTCATTTTAATTGCAACCATGAATCCTGAAGACACCTCAACAGAAAAGTTAAGCGATGTTATGTTGGATAGATTTGATGTTATTTACATGGGTTATCCAGAGCACATTGACATAGAAAAAGAAATTGTTAAGTCAAAGGGCAAAAAATTGGCGGTTGATTTTCCTGATGATTTATTAGCAATGAGCATCTCTTTCATAAGATTATTAAGACAAGACAAAAACATAGACAAAAAACCAAGCGTAAGAGCATCGCTTGGCTTATATGAAAGAGCACAAAGCAATGCTTACTTATCAAAAAGAAAAAAAGTTACATTTGAAGATATAAGAGAGAGCATTATTTCTGTTTTAAGTCATAGAATTTCTCTAAAGCCAAGCATAAAATATTTAGAAAGCCCGACAGAATATATTTCGCAGGAATTTGGAAGGTTTGTTAGTAGAGAAGCAAAACAAATAAAGAAAGAGGGCGAAGGGCCCTAGCACCATTGCTGAAGAATTAGAGCAAGCAGAGGAGATTTCTGGCAAATTAAAGTTTGATAAATTAGGAGATAAATTAATGCACAGCGTTATTGCAAACGACAGAAAAGAAGTGGAAAAAGGAAAAATACTCAAAGAAAGCATCAATCAAGGCATAGGAGCATTTAATCCTGATATGATGTATGAAAAATTAGTAAAAGATTTCTCGCTGGCGGAGCGATTGTATGGTGAAAAATTATTGCAATACATATCTGGCTATGATTCCAGATATTTGGAAAGAAACATTAATGTTCCTGAATTCAGAAAATTACTAAAAGAAAAAATTAAGGAAAAAATTCGTGAACTAAAAGAAGAAGATTATCTTGATGAAGAAAACAACATAACAGAAAAAGGAAATCAAATGGCAACTTTGATAACTTATACAGAAGAATTAGACAAATTGCATGCAAAAGGATTTTTTGGAGAGAGAGAAACAAAAAAAATGACTCATTATGGTGAAAAATCAGAAGTAAAAATATACAAAAAAGGTGATCGTTACAAAGATCTTGCAATTAGAAAAATAATAAAGTTGGCAGCAAGAAGAGGCCATAATGAATTAATCCTTAAAGATCTCTCAACTTACGAAAGAAAGCTAAAAGGCAGGGTTTGCATAATTTATTGCATAGATGCTT
>JAWCRX010000105.1:0-2960 GCA_038869035.1 Candidatus Woesearchaeota archaeon
TAATAAATATCAAAAAAAATCTTGATCTAAACAATATAAAGTCGAAAATAATAATTTCAAACACAGAAGCATCAAAATTTTTGCTTGAATCAACTGGCTTTGATTACATTGATATCGATCCATTTGGCTATCCTGGGCCATTTCTTGATGCAGCGTGCAAAAGAATTTCAAGAGACGGAATAATCGCTGTTACTGCAACAGATACAGCTGCATTATCAGGCACTTTTCCTTCCGCATGCAAAAGAAAATACTGGGCAAAACCATTAAGAAATGACATGATGCACGAAACTGGCTTGCGAATTCTTGCAAGAAGAGTTCAGTTAATAGGAGCAAGCTATGAAAAGGCATTATTGCCAATTTTTTCCCATGCAACAGAACATTATATGAGAATTTATTTTCATGTCCAAAAATCAAACAAAGCAATAAAAGAAATATTTGAAAATTTCGGGAAGCTAACATTTTGCCCAAGTTGTCTTGCAAGAACTCATGAAGCAAAAGTTCCTTGTAATTGCAACAAAACTCTTGATTTTGCAGGCGAACTTTGGCTTGGTCGGCTTTGGAACAAAGATCTTGCTTCAAAGATGGCAAAAAATAATAAGCAAAAAGAAAACCAAAAGTTTCTCAACACAATTGCAGAAGAGTCAAAAGTAAATATTCCTTACATATATGATCTCCATTCTATTACAAAAAAATACAAACTTCGTCTAATAAAAAAAGAAGAGATCATAAAAAAACTAAAAAGTGCTTCTTCTACTCATATCTGTCCAACAGCAATAAGAACGACTTCTTCCCTTAAAGAAATAATCAAAACAATGGAGCAATTAAAATGAAACTTACAAAAATATCTCTTTTCAAGAATAGACTTCAGCAAACTCAAGTTTTAATTTCTCAAAGACATTTTAATTGCTAATTCCTGCAATTTCTATTTTTTTCTTGTTATTTCCCTGTTCACAGCAGAGAATGCTACAAGGTCAAAATGATCCTTTGCTTTTTCTAAAAAAGTCTTGAATTTGGCCTTAGGCAGAGATAATAATTGTCAAAAAAAGTTGGTTCAATATTCAAAAGAGTCTCATCAACATCCAATACAAGTATTTTCCGCCCCATTAGATAAAGTTATCTGCTATTGTTTATTATTGTTTATAATTGTTTCTTCTCTGCAAATACTTTTTCTCTCCACTTTTTGTCAAGCGAATGCTTGTCTTCATTCATCATTGAAAGAGCAAATGCTGCCAAAGCCAGTCCAAAGTCTCTTGCAGAAATATCTGGCGCTACCGACCACATCAAAAAGGCAATTCCCAAAATGTGCAACCCAACTAGCACAGCAACTATTCTTCTGTAAAGCCCACCAATCAAAAATAATCCGAACAAAATTTCCACAACACCATTTATCTGCATCAAAAAGATAGCTGCTACATATCGTGTAAGCTGTTCAGGAACAAACGACATATATGTCTCTGGCGCAGTTATATTTAGAAATCCAAAGTAAATTAAAACAACTCCTAAGCCGATTCTAAGCAAAAGTGTGATGTAGTCGTTTCTTATTTTCATTTTTTTCTATCTGATTTAGCCCTTTTTATATTTTCCTATTACATATCTTTATAAAACAATAAATTTGAATAAGCAAAATAAATAAATTTAAAAAGAAAGGCTACTTAGATAAATGAATGATAGTTGTGAAGAAACTATTTTCCTTGATTTTTGTTTTATTGATTCTGGTAGCTTGCAAAACTCAAGAGCCACAGCAGCAAATCACACAACCACCTCTACAACAAACACCACAGCCTTTTGTTCAAGAGCCAAAAGTTGAGGCTCCTCCAGTGCAAGAAGTTTCTCCTCCCACAACAAAAGTGCCTTCTGTTGCTCCTGTAATAAAAACACCTTCTTCTCCTAAAGTAAATGAGTTTGTTGTAGAAGCAGATGATAGAGGATTTTATCCAACTGGTGATATTAATGTAAAAAAAGGCGACAGCGTTAAAATAACTTTCAAAGTTCGTTCAGATAATGTTTATTATGGTGGACTAGAAATGAAAAGTGACAGTGTAAAAATTTTTGATACTGGGACTATAAAGCCAGGTCAAAGCGGCTCTGTTGAATTTGTAGCAGATAAATCTTTTACTTATTCTAGCTGGTGGCCAGCACTTTCAAGAAAGAAACAGACTGCTGCTGTTGTAGTTTCCTAAAATGAGATCAACTCTCACATGTCCAGAATGCAATCACAAACAAAAAATGGAAATTCCTAAAACAAGTTGCCAAGCATTTTATACTTGCAACGGTTGTGGAGAAACAATCAAAGCAACCAAAGGCTGCTGTATTTTCTGTGATTATGGAGACAAACCTTGTCCAGTCGCTCACAAATTTAATAATAAATAGCTTTTTATAACTCTCTGCCAAAACAAATGCATGAAAAGAATTATCTTGCTGTTGATGTCTTTGTTTTTGTCAATTAGCATATTTGCCCATGTTACAGATGAGCCCCATCTTGAGCCAGAAGGAGAAAAATGCACAATTGAATCATGTCCTTTTGAAATCGACAAACTGAGTGAAAGAGGGCTTGATGTTATTTCTCAACTCCCAACAATTGAGATGAAGATGGGATACATTGGAAAGAAATATGTTTTGCCCAATATTTACAGTATTGCTTTCTTGATTTTAGCAATAGCTTTTGGCATAATTTTGCTGAAGAACATTAAAGCAATTGTAAGCATTGCTACAATATTGGTTTCTGCCCTATTAATTATTGGCATTCTTTACAGCGTCTTTTACTATTATGCTTCAGGAGCAGAAAAAGGATTAATCATTTGTAAATCTCCAGACAAATGCGAGATAGCAATGCACATTCATGCAGATTTAATAATTGAAGCATGTGGGAAACAAATTAATCTCCCATTGGAAAAAGGCGACTTAAGCAAAACCCACACTCATAAGGAAGAAAATCTATTGCATTGGCACGATCTAACTCC
>JAWCRX010000106.1:0-2942 GCA_038869035.1 Candidatus Woesearchaeota archaeon
AGAGAGTTTTATCAATTTGGTGTCGAATTATTTGGCAGCAGTAATCCAGAAGCAGACGCAGAAGTGATTTCGCTTGCAATTGATTCATTGGTTGCTCTTGGGCTGACAAAAGATGATTTTATTGTAAAAATAAATAATAGAAAATTGCTCGAAGGATTTTTAGAAAGTATAGAAGCAAGGGATATTGAGGCAATTACAAGAGCAATAGACAAGTCGAGAAAGATTTCTGAGCAGGATTTTGAAAAAGAACTTGATGCAGCCAATGCCTCAAAAGAGCAAATAAAAAAGATTAAAGAATTTCTTAAAATGAAGGAAATAAGCAAATTAAAAGATCTGAATGAAAGAGCAAAAGAAGGTGTAAAAGAAATAGACCAAACACTAAATCTTCTTGATGTTATGAAAAAAAGGGCATTTGTTGAGTTTGATCCTTCAATTGCTCGTGGCTTAACTTATTACACCGGAATTGTATTTGAGTGCTTTGACAAAAAAGAATTATTAAGAAGCATTTTTGCTGGCGGCAGATATGACAATTTGATAGGGTTATTTGGTGGCCAGCCAACAGGAGCAACAGGATTTGCAATGGGGGATGCTACACTGCAGTTATTGTTAAAAAGCAAAGGAAAATGGCCAAGTGCAAAAGAAGAAAGAGAATATGTTGTTGTCCCTGTCAACGAAGATGTTTATGAAGATGCACTTCAAATAACGCAACAATTAAGAAAGAAATCAAGTACAATTATTGACATCAATAAAAGAAATCTAAAAAATCAATTGGATTATGCAAATTATGTTGGAGCAAAGAAGGCAATTATATTTGGAAAACAAGAGCTTGACAAAGGCATGGTTAAAGTAAAAGACCTAAAAACTGGAAAAGAAGAATTTTTGAAAATTAAAGATCTCTTGGTGTTATAATTATTGGTTTGTCTTTAACAATCACAGAAACTTCTGCCTGGCTTACAATTCCTTTTCCTCTTTCTACGAGGGGAGGATATTTGTGTAATATTTCAAACTTGTCAAATTGCTTTAACGCAAAAAGTGCCTGTGCAGGAGAGAATTTTTTCTCAAGCCAATGCTCTGAAAATGGCAAGCCCTTTCTTTTTCCAATTTCATTCATTATTTTTCTTACAAAATCAACCCTCATTGGCTTTGGCTGCTCGAGTAAAAAAACAGTTGGATGACCAAGTTCCTCTATCATGCCCTGGCCGTTTGTTGCGAATGGCTCAATTGCAATAACCATGTTCTCTTCTAATTTTGTTTGATCTTTTGTGTCAAAATTAGGGATTGTTGGAGGAGCATGCACTTGCCATTGTCCAAGGGCATGGCCAGATAGATTTTTGATTGGTTTTAAATTATAGCTTTCTATTACTTCTTGGATTGTTTTTCCAATTTCACCAAGAGTTTTTTCTGGAACAGCAATTTTTACTGCATTTTTCAAAGCTTCTTGAGATGCTTTTACAATATCAGAATATCTGCCAGATAAATCAACAGTCAATGCGTTGTCTGCCACAAACCCGTTTAGATGGACGCCCAAATCCAACTTGCAAACTTGTTTATCAAGAATAACATCTGTTTCTTTTGTTGGGCAAAAATGAGCAGCTGTTTCATTTAAAGAAAGCTGTGCAGGAAATGCTATTTCTGCATTTTTTTTAGCGACGAATTCTTCGACTTGTTCAAGTATTTGGAGCACAGAAGCACCAGATTTTATCAGCGATTTGCCATATTCAAGTGCTTCTGCAGATATCTTTCCTGCCTCAATATGCTGTTTTAATTCTTCATTTAAATCCATGACGAGAAAAAAGTTAAATGTTATATAAAACTATTGAATAAGTCCTTCTATTCTTCTCCAGTACTCTTTAGAATTATCCTGGCCAGACATTCGCATTGCCTTAAATACTCTTAATATTCCAGGGAATTCCTTGCTTATTTCCATAAAAGGTATTGCTTTTCCAGTTTTTTGATAAACAGTTGCAAAAATGTCGCTTCCTAATGCAGCATAATAGCTCATTCTATTGCCTCTTCTTTCAAAGTACTCTGGGAAAAAACCTGGAAAAACTAATATATGATTGCCCAAATTTATTAAAACAGAAATGCTATTGGACTGCTTTGCTTCAGATAATCTTCCAATATAAGTTGCATTAGAAGGCAAAGTTCTTGCAAAATCTCTAATAATTAAAACAAGATAAGCTTCTGTATCTTCAGAAACATCAACTTTTTCCCTGTACAGAGCATGAATCAAACTTTCTTTAAGAACTTCTTCTAACTTGCTTCCTGAGAGTAACTCTGTCATTATCCCTCACCGTTTGTCCCTATATGTTGTTTTTGGAACTCTAAATTATAAATTTATCATCAATAAAACAGCGCCACTACAACGCCATTTATTTGATGAAATCTTACCTTTTCAGGGTCTGGCTCTGGGTTATTGTCACCCTTTACTATTGCAAACCAACCGTTTTCGTCTTTATTTACTTCAACAACACGATGAATTACTGGAATTGGTGAACGAGAGCTTTTGTATGAAATTATGTCTCCTTTGTTTATTTCATCAGAAGAATCAGGAATAACTTCTATCGCATTTGTTTCAGCATCTAAAACAGGGTCCATTGAATTAGTATCAACAAATTTGACAAATCTTGTTTTTTTGTCAAATGAGATTTCTACTTTCTTTTCGTAAGCCTTTATTTGATCTTCTTTAATGTGATCAGCTGGGGAATTTACTTCTGCAACTCCACCTGCAGGCATTGCCGACTCTTCTTTAGAAAACACATATTGCGTAGCAACCAAAACTGCTACAATCACAATGATGTTGCTAATTACAAACCACTTCATAAACCATCCCTGTAGTGTTTATAATTGTGGTTCTATTATATAAATGTTTCGATATTTTACTACTAAATAGAAGTGACAAAATGAAATTGACAATTTTCAGAAAAGCATTTAAGCGCTTC
>JAWCRX010000107.1:0-2936 GCA_038869035.1 Candidatus Woesearchaeota archaeon
GAAGCAGCAGCAGGTAACAGAATTAGTGCAATTGTTGTGGAAGATGACAAAGTTGCAGTAGAATGCATCAGATATTTGAAAGACAACAAATTTGGATCTGCAACTTTCCTTCCATTAAATAAAATAAAAGGAGAAGATAACATAGAAAACAAAGAGATTCTAAAAAAGCAAGGGGTACATGGATTATGTTCAAAGCTTGTTGACTATGATAAAAAGTTTGAAAAGGTTTTCTCATGGGTTTTTGGCAGCACCATCGTTGTAGAAGATATTGAAACTGCAAGGAAAATAGGAATAGGAAAAGCAAGAATGGTTACAATTGATGGTGATTTGGCTGAGAGTTCAGGAGCAATGCATGGCGGCTTTAAGCAAAAGAAAGAAGGAACTGGCTTTAGGGAAGCTGAAGCAACAAAAGATATTGACAAGTTAATTGAGGAAAGAGAGACTTCTCTTAAAACAATAAAAAATCTCGAGAATAAAAGGGCTGCAAATGAGGAAAGAATAAACCATCTGAGAAATGAGAAAGGAAATATAGAAGCTGAAATTCTAACAAAAGAAAAAATATTGCATCTTGAAGTTGGCGACTTAGGCATAAATAAGAAATTAAAAGAGGAATTAAATGAGCAGTTCAAAGTTGCAGAAAAAAAGCTCGAAGAAGTTGTTGAGAAAGTTACTGAACTTACGAGAGAAACTGCACAGCTAAAATTAAAAAAGCAGCAATTTAGAGATCAAATGATGCAAGTAAGAAATCCAAAAGTGCTTGCAGAAATGAATGCATTTGAAGAGAAAAAGAATAATATTTCTCAGCAGTTGATGGAAATTGAAGTGCAAACAAAGGCAACAAATGATCGCATAAGGGAAATAATTACTCCTGAAGCAGAAAACATACAAAAAATACTGAAGCAACAGGAGAAAGAATATGAATATTTCAAACAAGAAATAAAAAGACTGGAAGATGAAATAAAAAACAAAGAGAAAGATCTCAAAGAAAAAGAAAAGACAGAGAAAGAACTTTATGCTCAGTTTAGAGATGTTTTCAGCAAAAGAAACAAATTAAATGATGAGATAAATGCTCGTGAGTTAAAAATCGGAGAAATAAATGACAGGGGAAGAAAAATAGAAATTGAAACTAACACATTCTCTCTCGAAAGAGCAAAATTAGCAGCAGAATTATCTGGGCTAGAAGCTGAATTTGAACAATACAAAGGCACTAGAATTCTTGAAAACAAATCAGAGCAGGATGTAAAATCTGAAATTGACAAATTTGAAAAAATGGTTGCTCAAATAGGAAATGTCAATATGAAAGCTCTTGAAATATATGAGCAGGTTGAAAATGAATATAAATTGCTGCTTGAGAAAAAAGCAAAATTAGCTAAAGAAAAACAGGATGTCATTAACATGATGCAGGAAATTGAGATAAAGAAGAAAGAATTGTTCTTCAAAACATTTGAAACAGTAAATGAAACCTTCAAGATGTTCTTTAATCAGCTTTCAACAAAAGGAGAAGCATTCTTGGAAATTGAAAATCAGGAAAATCCATTCGAAGCAGGAGTAGAAATCAAAGTAAGATTATCAGGACAGAAATTTTTAGACATACGATCTCTTTCAGGAGGAGAAAAAACAATGACTGCACTTGCATTCATATTTGCAATTCAAGAGCATGATCCTGCTTCATTCTATATTCTTGATGAGGTTGATGCAGCACTTGATAAACACAACTCAGAAAAGCTTGCAAAGCTTGTAAGAAAGTATTGCGACAGAGCCCAGTATATAATAATTTCACACAATGACTCAATAATCTCAGAAGCAGATAATTTATATGGTGTTGCAATGAATGAACATGGCATAACTAATGTCACAACACTAAAAATTTAGAGCTTGAGAAGACTTTCTTTTATTTTTGTTGTTGTTTGTTCCCAGGAAAACTTTTCAACAACAGTTTTTCTTGCATTTCTGCCCAAGCGATTTCTTAAATTATTGTCCAAAAGAATTTCAAGTTTTTTTACAAGCACATAAGGATTTTTTCTTGGAAAAAATAAACCGTTGTATCCTCTCTTGATGTATTCTTTTACATATCCTACAGGAGTTACAAGACAAGCAACTCCACAACTCATTGCTTCTAAAGTTGTTAAAGAAGTAGTTTCAAGCAAACTTGGCAAAACATAGATATCAAGAGCTTGATAATAAGGAACAACATTGTTTTGATTTCCTGCTAATTTAACGCTTGGGTCTTTTTTTAGAACATTTTCCACTTCCTTTACCCCTATTCCAACCACAAGAAGTTGAACATTTGGATGAATTTGCTGGAGTTTTTTGAAGCCTTTATATAATGTTAAAACATCTTTTTCTCTTCCAATTCTGCCAACATAACCAATCGTTACTTTATTAGGATCCAAACCAAGAGCTTTTTTCACAATTGACTTCTCTTGTGGGGGCACAAACTTCTCAACATTAACTCCAAGCTTTACAACTTCTGTTTTTGTGTTAATTCCTTTTTGTTTGAATTCTGATGCAATTTCAATATGAGGAATC
This sequence comes from Candidatus Woesearchaeota archaeon, assembly GCA_038869035.1. Taxonomy (GTDB): domain Archaea; phylum Nanobdellota; class Nanobdellia; order Woesearchaeales; family JAWCRX01; genus JAWCRX01. The sequence goes on from JAWCRX010000107.1 coordinate 2,530, forward strand.
ATAAGTAACTCACATTTGTTGTAGAGAATTTTAGCAAATCTCTTGATAGGAATCTTAAAGAACTCTTCAAAAAATCTTGGAGGAGAAATTGCTTTTGTAACAAGATTCCATTCTAATGAATGAATATAAGAAACAACATGCTTCTTGTATTTTTTTCCATAGTAAATTGCTGGTGCTCCAATTGAACCAATTGTCTGGCTCCAGACAATATCTGAATCTTTAACGTGCTGTTTGATCAATGAAAGATCAATTCTAGCAGGAGTATAGTCCCCAAATGTTTTTTTCATCAAAGGAACTCTTATTATTTTTACTCCAGGAATGTTTCCTTTATTCTCTCCAGAAAAATCTGGCGCTATTACAGTAATTTGAAAATCATCTTTAAGTTTAGGAATGACTTCTACAAGAAA
>JAWCRX010000108.1:0-2762 GCA_038869035.1 Candidatus Woesearchaeota archaeon
CTTGAGCAGCAATCTAAGCAACCTTCTCAATTATAAGGAATATTTATATAGCGTTTTCTCCTGTATAAAGCTATGGAAGATCATATATTTGATCTCATTGTAAATAAAGATGAGATTACTTGGCAAAGCCTTCTTTATCAGTTGGTCCAACAGGAAAATATGAACCCTTGGGATATAGATGTTTCTCTCCTTGCACAAAAATTTCTTGATTCTTTAAGACAAATAAGGCAAATGGACTTTAGAGTTTCAGGAAAAATCCTTCTTGCTGCAGCAATTTTATTGAAAATAAAATCAGAACGTCTTCTTGGAGAGGATTTAGACAATCTTGACAGATTATTTTCACAGTCAGAAGAAGAAAACGAAGATCTTTTTACTAATTTAGCTGCTGCAATCGAACAAGGAACAGTTAGCTTAGAAGAAGTAAGATTAATTCCAAGAACCCCTCAGCCAAGAAAAAGAAAAGTTTCCATTTTTGATCTCGTTAATGCATTGCAAAAAGCAATGGAAGTAAAGAAAAGAAAAACTTTGAGAGAAGTTCCAGACATCAATATAAATATCCCATACAAAAAAGTCGACATGACTGAATTAATAAAAGATGTCTTTTCAAGAGTTAGGGTTTATTACATTAAAAACAAAAATCAAAAGCTTACATTTTCATTGCTTTGCCCAAGCGAAAAAAAGGAAGACAAAGTTTATACTTTTATTCCTTTGCTCCATCTAAGCAACCAAGATCAAAGAAAAATTGATCTTTTTCAGGAAACCCAATTTGGAGAAATACAAATAATGATAGCAAAAAAAGAATCAGCTGCTCAGTCCCAGACTGTCTAATACTATCTTCTTGTCAAATTCTTTCAAATCACTGTAATTTTGTCCAGTTCCAATATATATTATAGGTTTTTTTGTAACATAGCTGACAGAAATTGCTGCCCCACCCTTTTCATCTACATCTGCTTTAGAAAGAATTATCCCATCTAACTCTATTGCTTGATTGAATTTTTGTGCCTGTTCAACACAATCATTCCCTGTAATTGATTCACCCACAAATATCTTGAGATCTGGCTTTGTAACTTTTACAATCTTCTTCATCTCGTCGACTAAATTGGTATTGCTGTGCAATCTTCCAGCAGTATCAATCAAAACAACATCTATTTTATGTGCCTGTGCATATTTTATTGCATCAAAGCCAACAGCAGCAGGATCAGCGCCATAATCATGCTTTATTAATTTTACTCCAAGCTTATTTGCATGTTCTTCCAGCTGTTGAATTGCAGCCGCCCTAAATGTATCTCCTGCAGCAATTACGCAACTTCTTCTATGTTGCTGGAGCCAATGCGCAAGTTTAGCAATAGTGGTTGTTTTTCCGCTCCCATTTATTCCTACAAAACAAATTACAAATGGTTTTTTGTGGTTTATTCTATCAAGCAGATTTATCCTTCCAACATTAAACAACTCATCAATGCTGTCTTTCAAGGTCACAACTATGGTTTCTTTAACTTTTCCTCTCGGAATTGGTTTTTCTACAAGAGTTGCTCTCAAATCATGTTTTATTTTTTCAATAACCTCTACTGCGACATTATTTTCAAGCAGCCCTAATTCAATTTCCCAAAAAAGCTCATTAAATTGTTTCTCAGAAATTTTTGTTGTGGTTATTTTTTCCTTTATTTTAGCAAAAAAGCTCTTTTCTTCTTTTGTCTCTTCTTTTTTTGTCTCTTCTTTTTTCTCCTCTCTTCTCTTTTCTTTTATTTCTGCTGGTTTTTCTTTTTTAATTTCTTCCAAGAATTCTTCAACTTTAAATTCATCAACAACAGACATTGCTTCTTCTTTCTTTGGCTCTGCTTTTTTTATCTCGACTTCTTCAGTGTAAACTTGCTGAATTGGCTTTATTTCCTCAACTTCTCTTTTTACTTCTTTAACTTGAGGCTTTTCTTTTTTTATTTCCTTTACTTTTGCAATTTCTCTTTTCTTTTCAACAACCGGCCCAATTTTCTGAACAATTTCTTCTACTTCTTTAACTTCCTCAACTGGTTTTTTCTCCTCTGCTTCAACAATTGGCTTTTTTCCATCAACTATTTCTTCCACTTCTTTTATTTCTTCAACTTTTTTGCTTTCTTTCTTTACATCTTCTTTTTTTCCGCCAAATAATCTCTTAAAAAATCCTTTTTTTTCTTTTGAAGCCTCTCTAATTACTTCTTCTTTAGTTTTTACTTCTTCTTTTCCTTCAGTTTCTATTTTATTTGAAATATTTTCTACAGCTTTGCTGAGTTTTTCTTTTAAGAATTTGAACATTTTAATCGTGTTCCATCATTTGCTGAAGCATTGTGGCTTTTTTTGTCATCTCTTCGTCTGTCTTTTGAAGATGCGATAATAATTCGTTTTCTGCTTTTTCAAGCTCTAAAAGTTGTTTGTCTATCAATTTCTTTGTTTCATCAATGCTTTTTGGCACAGCTACATTTGCACCAACATTTACTACAACATTTTGATTATCAATTAATTTTGATTTTATAAAAATTCCCTGACTAATTGGAGAAAGAATTTCTTTTTCTTTTTCTGAACTTTTTATCTGGTCAAGAGCTTCTCTTGTAGAAGCAACTTCAACTTTCTGTTCTTCTATCTGTTGGATTTGTTGCTGTAAGTGTTTTAATTGTGATTCAATCATCTTCATTTCCATGTAATGCTCTTTTAATTTCTCTTCGCTTATTTTTTTGCTTTCTTTTTGTTTACTCATTTTCTAAAAATCCTAATGCCTCATAAGCACGGTTTAT
>JAWCRX010000109.1:0-2741 GCA_038869035.1 Candidatus Woesearchaeota archaeon
AATTTGGAAAATCCCGCCAACAATATTGAAATTATTCCTGCACTTTTCGAAATAAGCTTTTCCATTAATTTAAAGATAAAGAAAAGTGCAATGCAAAAAACTACAACATTTGCTATTCTAAGGAGAGTTATATTCTCCGTTCCAAGAAGTGCTAAAAATGCTGGAAACCCAAATGGCTGAGTATTTTCAAATGCGTGGAAATTAAGTTCTTTTAAACGGAGTGCCTGAGTATAATAAATTGGTTCATCAATCCACAAATAATTTGGAAGTCTTAAAACAAAAATAGTGTAAAGTAAGAAAAAACCCAAAATTATAGTCCAGGGATTAATGTTTTCTAATTTTTTCAACAGGTTTCTTGGTTCCATTTTTGATTGTCAATACTATTAAAATGACAATTGCAACTACTGAAATTGAATTTCCAATAATGTCGCTCCATGTATTTTCGTACTTTAATTCTATCATTCCTTTGCCATAAATTAGCATAATATAAGGAGATGCACGATAGATTTTTGTTTCTTTTCCATTGACGTAAGCTTTCCAATTAGGAAATTCTGAAATTTTTATCAAGATGGGAACATCTTTGTCTGATTCAACACTAAATTTAATATGTTCCTGTGTTGGTGACATTTCAAGAATAGTTACTTTTTCTTTTCCTGTCCCAAAAACATCCGGAACAGCTTCATTAACCAAAATGCCTTTTTTAATGTCTTTTGTTATGAACCATTGGGCAGCCAAGTTATCCCAATTTTCACTTTTGACATGTCTTGGCACATAATCCAAGACCTGTATTAATTCAGAGTCATTTACTTTGTAAAGCTCATAATAATACCTCTTAAACTTTCCACTTCCGTCATTTACCAGAGAAAAAGAAATTCTTTTTACAAACTGCCAGTCTTCAGAGTAATTAGAAAATGAGATAACATTATTTATGTTGAACAAAGAAAACTGATAAGGAAGAAGTTCTTTTATTATTGTTGTGTTGTTTGACAAGGAAAAAAAGTCATTTTCCACACCCCATGCTAAAGTAGTATAGCGATCCATCTCTATTTCAAGATCAAAAAGATATCTGGAGTTTTTTGACGATTCTACATAAAGCCCTTTTATAGCATGAGCTTTGTTCATCATCGGAATTTTGGTTTGAAATATGTGTGGTGAAGGTTGTTTGTCATAAGAAGCAAGGATCATCACCCTGCCATCCATGTTTTTTGGAAGTTCTTTTATTACTTCAACATGAAGCGCACCTTCTGGATGAAGATTTGTAGATGTAAAAATCAAACCTATTGAAACTACAATAATGAATAAGTAAAGAAATAGGTTTTCTTTTTTAAACCAAGCAAAAATAGCTGCTGTCAGAAATAAATGCATTATTATTAAAAACCTGTAGATATGAACTGGCCATTCGAATACAAGAAAGCTAAGGAGCATGAAAGAAGCAATAAGGAATATTGCCAGAGCAGAGAAAAACGATGCTTCTTTTTTCTTCATAAATGCAGCAACTGCAAGAATTCCTCCAAAAAACAAAAACAAGTAGTTCAATTGGTAATCAAAGCCCACGCTTGTAGCGCTTGTGTATGAAAACTTTGCAATAAAAGGAATTATCCAAAAGGCACTAAGTCCAAAAGCAAAAGCAAAATGCTTCCAAACAAACAAAATATTTTCTTTTTTCTTAAGGAAATGTGCTAAAATCATTGTTAAAGCAACTATTGCTGCTGCAATTGTCATCCAAATATGAGTAAGGATGATCAAAGCAAGAAGCAAAGATGTCAAAACGAACTTTTTTGTGGCAAAGCTTTTCTTCAATGCACCAAAATAAAAAAACATTAATGGCAATGCTAATGCATTTGAGACAAGGCCAACATTAAATGTTGAATGAAAATTCCCTCCCAAGTGCTCTAAAGGGAAAAGAAATAGAATTGCATACATCAAGAATGCAACAACTGATGCTTTTTCCTTTGAAAATTCAAGCGATCTTAGGAAATAATAGAATGACAGAGGAGTGAGCAAAATTGCAACTGTTAGCAGCAACTTGAATGCCCATTCAAGCGGCATTATAAAAGATAAAAGAGCAGTCAAATACGAATAAAGTGGCGGATAAAATTGGTTTTGAGGAAAGCCAAGAAGAAAGTAGGGGTTCCATCCAATAATTCTTGGAAACAAATATTCTTTAACATACCAAGAAGAGAAATAATGCCCCCCCATATCCCAGATAAATAAGTCGTTATACTTCAAAAATGGAAAAATCAACACAATAAGTGCATGGATTTCTATTGAAATTAGTAGAAAAGGATAAAGCAGTTTCTTTAGTAGTTTCTCTGCTTGCATCATAATCAGACAATAAGATTGCGCTTTAAAAATATTCTCTATGGCGGGCTCTCTGTAGTATTTCTGTAGTATCTCGTAAGCTTTAAAAAGGTAAAAAATAGTAAAAGGTTATGAAAGAGGGAGCAATATGAAAAAGAAAGCATCAGTTGTAGCAGCTGTTATTTTAGTTATTCTGGTTTTTATTGGGATTTACTCTGTCACAAGGATAGAAAAATCAGAAAAATTAACTGGCTTGGCTCATATAAATCCAAACAATGCCCCAAAGTTCAACATATCAGAATACAATGAAACTTTCTTGTGGGTAGCAAATGCTGATAATAACTTTGTTACTAAGTTTAACAGGACAGCTGCTTTGCTAAACATAACTGTTGGTTCTACACCATTTGCGCTTGCTGTTGATGAAGGGTTTGTTTGGGTAG
>JAWCRX010000110.1:0-2719 GCA_038869035.1 Candidatus Woesearchaeota archaeon
AATCCGACTACTGTCATGTCTGAACCACCTCGTATGAGTAGATGCTAAGGAGGTTTTATAAATCTTATTGTTATAGCACCAGAATGCTTGTCGACACGCATTGCCATCTTAATCATGCAGATTTTAAGCAAGAACTAGACAAATTAATAGAAGAGTCTAGGAAAGGAGGGGTTAAAAGAATCATTTCTTCAGGCGTTAATTCCCCAACAAATAAGGAAGTGCTTGAAATTGCAAAAAGATTTTCAGACATTGTAAGGGCAACTGCAGGAATTTACCCAATTGATGCACTTGGCTTAGGAAGCGATGAAGCAGGATTGGCAAGGCAAGTTGTGCCAATTGATTTAGAACAAGAATTTGAATTTATCAAACAAAACAAAGATAATTTTATTGCAATTGGAGAATGCGGCTTGGATTATCACTGGGTAAAAGATAAAAAAGAAGAGATGAAAAGGAATTTTGAAAAGATAATCTCATTTGTTGAAAAAATAAAAAAACCAATTGTAATTCATTCAAGAAAAGCAGAAGAAGACTGCATCAATATGTTGCAGTCAAGCTCAATTAAGAAAGTTCAGTTACATTGTTTTTGGGGAAGAAAATCACTTGTCAAAAGAGGAGCTGATTTGGGATATTATTTTTCAATTCCTGCAAATGCCAATAGACAACAACACTTTCAGATGATAATTAATCTTGCAAACATCAATCAATTGCTTACAGAAACAGATGCTCCTTGGCTTTCCCCAATTCCACAAACAAGAAATGAGCCAAAGAATGTCATTTTTGCAATAAGAGAAATTGCTAAAATAAAAAAGATGACTGAAGAAGAGACAATCAATAATATTTGGAAGAATTATCAAAACTTCTTCGATGACAGAACTATAGACAGAGGTTGAATAAAATGAAACCCCTCACTAATGCAGGTGTGTGCCAACGAAACAAAGTTTCGCAGGATTTGAAAATTAACGATTTTCAAACAAACTGCAAGTTTTACAAGATTAACTTTATATAAAGGAAATTTAATAAAATTTCATCTTTAAATCAAATATTTTAAAAACTCCAGAAACAAACATTAATTATGACGATAATAACAATCAACACAGCATTTGATTCTAAGGAAAAGATAAAGAAAGCAATAGAAGAATTGCAAAAAGTTTTGCAGCAAAAAGAAAAATTTCATGCCTGGAAACCAAAGCCAAAAACAAGCAAAGGGCCAAGTGCAGACCAACTTTTAAAAGAAGTCGATAAAATTCCTCTTACTGCAGCTGAGAAAAGGGAGCTAGAGCAAATAAAAAACAGGCCAAAGCTGGAAACTTACTGATGAAAACTGATCAGGATATCAAGGCAATAAAAAAAAGGATTCTTGGTGAAGAAGCACCGGAACATTTTGGCAGAAAAGACATTGTTCGTTCTTTCTTCGGCGCAATGCTTTTTGGGTTGACATTTGTTTTCAAGGGACTTTTATTTCAAATCAGCAAAAATTTGCAGGAGTTCCATATTTTTCTCATAATATTGACAACAATAATAGTGCTAACATTAGAGATCTACTTCATTGGCTACAGCAGGGTAGAAAACAAAAAACAGCGTCCATTTGGTCAATTTTGGTTCAAAAGAATAGCTGTCTTTTATGCTGTAGCAATTTTTACAACACTTGGATTAATCTACATCTATGGATTAGCAGATAGCTTGACAACATTTGAAGAAGTTCAGCTTGTAATTGCACTTTCATTGCCATGTGCTGTTGGTGCATCTTTAGCAGATTTGTTAAAGCAATATTAATAAGCTTAATAAGCAGATTAATTCTTCATCAATTGAGGGGCGCAGTCCGCTTCTTTGCAAAAGAAGTGAGCAAGAGTGCATATGAGATTCGCTTTGCTCAGTCATACAGGGGCGTGGTCTAGTAGTTATGACGTCTCCCTCACAAAAAATTGAGAGCGGAGGAGGTCACGGGTGCGAATAATGTCCAGCCAGCAAACTGGCAATTGCAAGTCCCGTCGCCCCTATTAATCTATTAATATGTGTGGAGTGACAGAGTATGGTCAAATCTACTCGCCGACTAAGTCAATACGCCAGTAGTGTAGAGGTAGCACATAACCCTCCCAAGGTTATGGCCCGGGTTCAAATGCAAACAAAAATTGCTGAAAGTCCCGGCTGGCGTATACATAGTTTTTAAAGGTAAAAAACATTTTATTTTTGAGGTGAACATTATGGAAAGATGTTGTGGAACAGGATGCATGAGATGCAGCGGAATAAAATGGCTGATAGTTGGTATAGTGATTATACTAAACGAGCTATACCGCTTTGCTAGCTGGGCATTGCTAATTGGTGCATTAATTGCTCTTGGTGGATTAATCAAGGCAACCAAGCACAAATGCTCTTGTAGTATGTCTGGAAAGAAAAAAAGATAGTTAATACATTTCTATTTTTTGTTCTTTTTTTATTTCTACTTTTGGAGAAACAACTGCCTTTGCTTTTTCTGATTTTTTTAACTTTGCTGCGCAGTCCATACAGTAAACTTTCAGATCAGAATACTTCTTCTTTTCACATCTTTCACAAAGCTCTTTACCGCACCAGTTACAGGTGTAGACAAATTCCTTGCTGTGTCTTGGACAACGCATAGCTATTTCTTGTTTTCTGGATTAATATAACTTGTGGAAAATGAACATATTGAGCACAAGTTGAGCTTGATTTTATTTATTTTCAATATGGAAAGTGGAAAGATAAC
>JAWCRX010000111.1:0-2548 GCA_038869035.1 Candidatus Woesearchaeota archaeon
TTGGAAGCACTATAGTCAATTGTGAAGAAAGCGACAATGGAGATAATATTAATCTAAAAGGAACTATTTTAGTAAGATATTCTAACGGCAGAACTGAATATTATGAAGATCGCTGCCAAAATAATAAATTTGTTTTTGAATATGTTTGTGATAATAACCCAACATTAAAGAAAACAAGAATATGTCCAGTGAAATGTGAAGATGGAGCTTGTGTATTTAACTTTGCAAATATCTATAATCCTTGGAGAAGATGATGAAACAGATCACAATAGCACTAATGGTTTTGTTGATGTCAACGGCTGTTTTTGCACAGTTTTCAAAGCACCCTGATTATGTAAAATGTTCTGAATATGCAATTACAACCCCAACAGGGATTCAAAAAGCAATAGAAATTGTAACTGCTGGCGGAAATATACAAACTTATTATAATACTTGTAAAAATATTAACTATCTTTTAGAATATAGCTGCAAAAATCAGTATCCTGCAACTCCTGTAAAGAAAAAATGTCCCTTTATTTGCCTAAATGATGGCTGCAGTGAAAATTTTGCTGCAACTGTAGCATCTTCTCCATATGAAGTCGGAAAATTTACAAGAGTTACAACTCCATATAAGATAAAAATTTCCAGTGAAAGAGGAGAACCAGAATTAATAAGCACAGAAGAATACAAAAAAGAAGTCTATGTTCCTTTTGCCAAAAATTTTGTTTGTAGTGACACTGATGGAGGGACAAATGAAAATAAGGCAGGAACAATAACTGTTACATACAAAAACGGAGCAGTTTTGAAATATAAAGATATTTGTTCAGACAAAATGGAATTGACAGAATATAGATGTGATGTCAGCAATCCTTCTTCAGGGTCAAGAATTTATTGCACTTATGGCTGTTATAATGGTGCATGTAAGCCAATAGCTTTCAAAGGCCATTATGGTGTTCAGCGATAGTCTTTTATAGCAAATTCTTGTCTTCATCTCTATGATACGTCCAATCTTCATTAGCGAAGGGCTAAGGATGTTTAGAAGAAGGCATTTTTCTTTACAAAAAAGATTTCAAGGAAATGCGAATCAAATTTGCAGCCGGATTGTAAACAGCTGTTGGAATGGCAGATACTTTCAAACCTCATTAGGACATTTCTGCGAATTTTATACAAGAGATTTTGGATGGTGTACTGAATCTTTGTTAAAGCTTGACTACAAAGAAAAAGTAAGGAAAAGCTTAGAATACGCACTAGAAAAATTCAAAGATAACAAGGGCGTAACTGTTGCTATTTCCCCAACGGGAGTTTGCTTTGACTTTCCTTATTATGCGCCTGATTCAATTGCATACTTGCTGCAGAGTTTAAGGCTATTAAATGATAAGAAGTTGATAAACAAGTACAGAAGTTTCCTCGAAAAAGAAATTCAAAGATTTGAAACAATTGCTCTTGACAAAAAAACAGGCCTAATTAGAGCAGATCGTTATTTTTCCTCAATGAAAGACTATGCACAAAGGAAATCAAGCTGTTATGACAACTGTATGCTTGCAGTAGTCACAAGAGAAGCAAAAAAGCTTAAGATAAAAAACAACTTAGAAGGATTTTCGGCATACAAAAAAAGGATAAAAAATAAATTTTGGAATGGAGGTTATTTTTTTGATGATTTAAATGAAGAAAAATGCGTTTCTGGAGATGCAAATGTTATTCCATTTTACATGGAAGTGTTTGATGAAACAAAAATGGTCAAATCAGCCGTTAAATCACTACAACATGAAAAGCTTGATAGGCCATTTCCCCTCAAATACCTTACACATGTTCCTTCTCACAAAATGTTAAGTATAGAAATTTTCGCTGGTGACTATGAAAGAGACACAATTTGGATGCATCTTGGATTAATGTATCTTAAAATATTAAAAAAAATTGATGAAAAACAATTTTTATTCCATAAGGATCAGTACAGAAGACTGATTGAAAAACATCATAACTTTTTAGAAGTTTTTGACAAAAACGGCAAACCTTTTTCAACGCCATTTTATTACACAGATGAGGGAATGTTATGGGCAGCAAACTATCTGACATTGTAAGTTTTGACGGAACAAAAATTTCTTATTTAGTAAAAGAGGGCAGAGAGCCAGCGCTTGTATTAATCCATGGCTCTGGAAGCAATCACTCTATGTGGATTCCTTATCTCAACCACTTCAAAAATAAAATCATCGCCCCTGACTTAAGGGGGCATGGAAGGTCAGGATATGGAAAGATGACAATTGAAAATTGTGCGAATAAGGAGCCGGTATTAGCAACTGTTGGGACTTCAAAACTAACCAAAAAAGAACTACTCGTGCAGATACCATCGGGTGTGCAATTATCCAAGGAAAACATTGATTTATTAATTGACAAATGGATAAATACCGAACTATTATATCAAGAAGCCAAACGGCAAAAACTCGAGCAAGATGAGACTTTAAAAATTCAACTCACTCAACTCAAAAAAGAACTGGTGGTCAATAAACTACTGGAAAAGTTAACCGAAAATATTACAGTCAGCAAGCAAGAAGTATTTGATTATTTCACGAAA
>JAWCRX010000112.1:0-2540 GCA_038869035.1 Candidatus Woesearchaeota archaeon
TTGGCAAGGTCGTATCCTAACCACTAGACGACTGGCGCAATAGTTAGTGGGCCCAGCCGGATTCGAACCGACGACCTACTCCGTGTAAGGGAGTCGTCATTTGTGGGATTTTCTAAACAAGAAAATCGAGCCACTAGACTATGGGCCCATTAAAAGAGAGTGCTTCTCTTTTCTTTTATAAAACTTTTTAAACTGCATAACAAAAATCCTATCATGGGCCCGTAGCTTAACCTGGTGGAGCGTCAGTCTTATATGGCAACGCTTTGCAAAGCTCTAAGAGAGCTGATGGTCAAGGGTTCAAAGGCATTATGCTGAAATTCCCTTCGGGCCCACCACATTCAAAAATAGCAAAATGCCCTGGTAGTGTAGTCCGGTCAAGCACACTGCCCTTTCAAGGCGGCAACCCGGGTTCAAAACACTTTCTCGCGGAAAGTGAGCAAAGATGCGTGGGTTTCGCTACGCTCAAGCCCACAAATATGCGAAGAAGCTGTGAAAGTCCCGGCCAGGGCACTATTTTTATTTCTTCTTCATAATGTTTATAAGCCAAATTTCTCACAATTTTATTATGGAAGATGAGCAAAAAAAAGTCAGGAAAAGCCTTAAATATTCAATAATCGATGGATCGTTTTATTCTGTAATGGATGGATTTACCTCTTCGTTCATTGTTCCTTACGCTCTTTTCTTAAATGCATCAAACGCTTTGATTGGTTTGCTTGTTTCCCTGCCTGAATTGGTTTCTTCTTTTTCACAACTGCTTGCAATCAAAGTTAGCGAAATAATAAAGTCAAGAAAAGCAATCATATTTTGGGCTGCATTTTTGCAGGCATTCATCTGGCTTCCGATTTTATTAATTCCTTATTTTGCAAAAAATGGTTATGGAGGATATTTTTTGCTCTTTTTCATAACTATAAATGCCTTGATTGGAACTTTTATTAACCCAATTTGGCGAAGTTTAATGGGAGACTTAGTCCCTGAACACGAGAGGGGACATTACTTTGGAAAAAGAAACAAAATCACAGGAATAGTGGCTTTCTTTTCCACATTCATTGCAGGTTTTTTGCTTAATTATTTCTCTTCTCTTCATCCTCTGTTGGCGTTTGGCATACTTTTTTCTGTTGCATTTATTGGAAGAGTTCTTTCAGCAGTTTTTCTTGGATTAATGTATGAGAAACAAATTTCATTCAATCCAAAAAAAGGCTACTTTAGTTTTATAGATTTCATTCAAGCTCTACCAAGAAACAACTATGGAAGATTTGTGTTATACGTCTGCTCTTTCAAACTTGCAACATATGTTGTTGCTCCTTTTTTTGCAGTCTATTTGCTAAAGATATTGGGGTTTTCTTACTGGGACTTTACAATTTTAGAGGGGGCGGAAATTCTCGCAAGTCTTATTCCTATAAGCTTATGGGGGAAATTTAACGACGAGAAAGGAAGCAAGCATGTGCTTTTTATCACTGGCTTTATTATCCCTTTCTTACCAATATTGTGGTTTTTTGGCACAGCATTTTGGTACATTTTTATTTTAAAAGTTTTGTCGGGATTCTTTTGGGGAGGCTTTAATTTAGCTGCAGGAAATTTTATTTTTGACGCAACTACTCCACAAAAAAGAACAAGATGTGTTGCCTATTTCAACATGGTTCATGGCGCAGCAGTTTTTCTTGGTGCAACAATAGGCGGATTTTTGTTAAACTTTGTTGCCATTCCTTCTTTATTTTTGATTTCAGGAACTTTGCGTTTAGGCATTTCCATCATATTCATGCCAAAATTAAAGGAAATGAGGCTTATAGAAGTTAGTTTTGGAAAATCTTTGTTTCATGATTCATTAGCAATCAAGCCACAACAAGGAATTGTGCATGAAGCTATTGGCTCTTATGAAATAAAAGAAAAGAAGATAACTGTGAAAAAACCTTCTGAAATAAAGCTGCCACAAAAGAAAAATAAACAAATCAAGCAACTTTCTCCAGAACAAAAAAAGATTCTTGAAAAACAATACCTTCAAAGGCTAATTGATGCTGTCAAAAAGAAATAAATAAAAAGGACTATTCATGATCATGCTTATGAAAAGAGAGGTCATAGTCATATTTTTGCTTCTTTTACCTATTGTTAGTGCTCAGATTTCTGGAGGGATTTACCCATACAAATGTTATGATGGAATTAAAGATGGCGATGAAACTGGAGTTGATTGTGGAGGAAGTTGTGCCCCATGTGGATTAGTGCCAGAATCACTTCTTGCAGGAGGAATCACTTCAATGATTTGGATCGTTGGAATAGTAGGGGCTCTTTTAATTTTATTTCTTATTCTCTTTCTTCTTTTATCAAGAAGTAAAAAGAAAAAAGAAGTGGCAAAATCTTTGCCTCCAACAGGAATTGCCAAAGAAATTGAAGTATCAATTGAGCTGCAGCAATATATAGAAAACATGGTTCGTCAAGGCTATACTATGCCGCAAATAAAAGCATGGCTTTTACAGCATGGTTATGATGAGTCTAACATTGAAGCTGCTTTTGCAAAAGTGCTTGAGCAGCAATCTCAGCAACCTTCT
>JAWCRX010000113.1:0-2530 GCA_038869035.1 Candidatus Woesearchaeota archaeon
TCGTGGATATTTCTTATGTTTGGAATTTTATTTAGTTGTCCATGAATTCTCTCAAATTCAAAAACTATGTTTGATAATGCTTGTTTTTGCTCCTTTATTGTCTCTCTCATCTTTTTTATCTCCCTTCGCCAATCTTTTGTTTTTACTCTATTCTCAAGAGAGCTTTGTTTTGTCAATGTTTTTTCCATATTTTCACAAAGCCATCTTAGTTTTTCTATATCTTGAGAAGCTTCTTTTATTGCTTCAAATGTTTCAAAAATATTTCCTTCTTTTTTTATCATATTATCAATGCATCTTTTTAGAAGATTAAGATCTTTTGTCAACAATGTTGTCTTAACTAAACTAAGATTGTGTGCGTGTATTTGCAATCTTTCATTTATTATTTCATGAAGATCAAAGTTTGACAGATTTTGCATAAAAGCAAGCGAATAATTAATAAAATCTTTATCTTTTGATTTTTCTTCTTTCCAGATCTCATATATTGTTTTTATTTGTGGAAAAAATGAGATTTTTTCTACAGCTTCTTTTATTTCATGAACAGAAAGAATCTTTTCAGGAACTGGAAGATCTTTTTTTATTTTATCAATCATGTTTTTTTCTTCTTTTCCTGCTTAATAAAGGTTACGAGTTTGCTTTGTTCTGGCAATTGTGGAAGTTCCACTCCAATAGCATCAAAAATTGGTTTTACAATTGGGATTATTTGATTTTCAATGTAATATTTTGAATCATATTCATCTTCTTTTACATCTTCAGGAAGCTTAGCTTTGTCTCTTATTATTCCTTCTCCCCGACAGACAACATAATTAATCATCATTCCTTGTTTTACTTCAATTCCTTTTGCAATCATTTGCTTTGCAATCGCAACATGTGGACTGATAGCCTCATATTTTGAAATGTCTTTTTGTAGTTGGACTGAAATTATCACATTACTTATTGGAACTTCTTTTTTTAGAAGCATTTCTATGGTTTTTTGTACATATTTTTGTGCATCTTGGTTTTTTCCTCTCAATAAAAGCTCAAGAATTGTCTGCTGAGTTTTTTTAGCGATTAAACTATAATTGCTCCTTTGAGTTTCAAATCCTTTTGTAGTTATTATGTCATCATCATCAACTAAAGCGTATTTTTTCTTTGCTCCAAATCCATGCTCCTTTGCTGAAACAAAAAGTGCTATTTTAAAGAAACCCTCTAATTCAAGCTTCATTGGCTCAGGCAGCGATAAGTTTATTTTTTGCAGTGTTTCTAAAGCTTGTTTTCTTGTTTTTGTTTGTAATTTTAAAAATACAGAATCAGTATCTGCATATATTGGATAAAATCCTTCTTTTTTCCATTGCTCTATTGTGTCCTCGATATATTTTCTTCCAAGAGAAGTTATTTCTTTTGCAACAGAGAAATTATACCATCTTGAAGCAGGATAACCAAAATAACCATAAACAGCATTGCTCAAAGTTTTTATTGCTTTGTCTCTTGCAATTAAAGAAGGAGTTTCTTCTTTTTTTGACAGTTCTTCTATTCTTGCCCTTCTTTCAAGAAGTCTTTCTACAATTGTTGCATAGATGCTCTTTTTATTTTTGCAGAACCAAGTTTTTTTGTTTTTTTCACTACAACATTTACAATTAAGAGTATCAAGTCCTATGTTATGGGAAATAATTATCGAGGGGTAAAGACTTCTAAAGTCAACAATCATTATGTTTTCATGAATTCCTATAATTGGCTCAAGAATAAGACCTCCTTTATATTGTCTTAATTTTCTTCTTATTATTTCAGAATAAGAAGGTTTAGCAGGGATTATTTCTCTTTCTTTTATTAGTTCTTTAAGAAAATGTGACTCAACTATTTGTCCATAACTTGATCTTGTAAGCTCGAAAATTGGCAAGGTGGTTAATTTACACATTTCCTCTATTAAATTCCATTCTTTATTTGCTATCTCAAAGACTGCTTTACTTAAAGAAATTATATGAATAACATACTCATCAAGTTGCTCTGGTAAATTATCCCATGTGAAAATAAATTCCTCCTTTTTTATTTTTTTAATCTCTTTCCCGAGGACTAATTTGCTTGCATCGTGCAAAGTTTGTATTTTTGTATAGGGATGCGATATTTTTCTAATCCACTTTTCTAAATCTATGTGAGGCAAACCTTCTATTTTCACTCCTGAGAATTCCCCTTTTCTTATTTCAGGAAAACCATTATCAAAAGTAAGAGGGAAAGGCATTTTGTAGTGACTTGCTCTTTGAAGTATTTTTTCAAACATCTCGTCAGAAGAAAATCCTACAACAAGGTCAGCATTTTTAATTATTTCTCTAAATTTTTGGAGAATATCAATTTCTCCTTCAACAAATTCAATTGGTTGTTCTGTTTTATATCTTTTCCATGAAAAGCATTTAGTTTCTTGTTCTGTTGTTATTGATAGCATCAAAATGTTGTCTTCTTGCCCAAAAAATGCATAAAAAGAGACAATTTTTGGTTTAACAACTTCATTAGAAACTTGCTCTATAGACCTTGCCTCAACACAAGGCATATCCCAGCTTTT